>JBGPIG010000001.1:0-32842 GCA_041484745.1 Nitrospirota bacterium
ATGCAATTCTACAGATTTTAAGTGTGACATTATTCGAGAAAACACCCATTTCACAGGCTCTTTCGAATATCGACTATGATGAAACAGAAACTGATGAAGATAACCAACTGATTTTACGTTACTAACATTGGGACACTAATGTAAGCATATGACGGTTGAAAAATTAGAATTGCATCATCAAGCCCTTCTTTCCCCCCGGCTCAACCAGGTGAATACCGTCATCTCGGAATACACCTTTGCGAACCTTTACCTGTTCCGGAAGAACCATGATTATGAAGTGATCCGAGACGGGGATATCTTTATCAGAGGAAGATCCTACGATGGGTACCCTTATCTTATGCCGACCGTGGATGTGCGCACCCTCGATCTCCGCGATCTCAAAAACCGTATGAAGGACGTCGATTTTCTGTTCCCGGTCCCCGAGGACTGGCTCCCGGTCTTCAGCCCCGACGAGTTCGAAATAGCTTTTTTCGAGGGCGATGCGGATTACGTATACACCGTGGAGAAGATGAGTACATATAAAGGAAGGCGACTTCATAAAAAGAGAAACCTGCTGAAGCAGTTCCTCGAAACGTACCAGCACGAAGCTCTGCCGCTGACCAATGACCGGCTGGAGCAGGCGCGGTTTGTCCTCACGGACTGGCTGACGACGACCGATAGGGAGGCGCATGAGACGGATTACGGACCCTGTCTCGAAGCCCTCGACCGGTATGACGAACTCGTTCTGTGCGGAGGTATCTACTATGCCGACAACGAGCCTGCGGGATTCGTGCTTGGTGAGGAACTGAATGAAGAGACCTATGTGCTGCACTTTGCGAAGGCGCGGAGGAAGTTCAAGGGCATCTATCAATATATGTTCAACAACTTTGCGAAGATTTTGCCGCCCAAATATAAATACCTGAACCTCGAGCAGGACCTGGAACAAGAGAATTTGAGGATCTTTAAATCCTCCTATGTGCCGGATGTTCTGATACGCAAGGCGCGGGTGCGATTGAGATGAGGGTACAATACGGAGAAAAAGGGACGGGTTGGTTTTCTCCTGGTGTGGACGGCGTCTGCAAGAGAGTAGACGCAGAAGGCGATCCTGAGTGATCGACATTTTGCCGCTGTCATGTTTGGGAGCAACAGCGGAGCTTGTCAGGATTCATGCGGTTGCAATAAAAATAGAAAAAAGTTGGCAGAATTGATTTTCTTCGTATATAATAAAAAAACATGTGCGCGCGTGAGGGCCTCCATTTTTCGGACATCATCCTGAAAGGGAGCATAGCGGTGCCGGGAAGATGATGGCGGCTGGAGAAAAAAGACCTAAACAAGCTTAAAAGGTCTATGGTATTCTCCGCGGGATCGGGGTCATGGGACAATGTCTCGTGTGGGGACGCGGACTTGATAAAGTTCGAGGCCCTTAAGGACCCTGAATGTTCCCAGTACGGTACGAAATATTACACCGGGATATCGGATTCGCGACTTAAACGAAAAAGATTTGGGTTCTCTTGGACATGATTTAGGGGAAATCACTACTTCTTATTAGCATTTTCACCAGATAGCTGGCAATATATTGACGGTTTTTTTGAAAAGTGATGTTCACGAGAGAAGTGAATCTCTTAATAATTAGGGAGTTAACCATTAGCCTACATATAGTATAACAATGGTATGTTAATTGCTATATGTTGATGAATGCATTGTATTAATATTGATCCAGTCGAGTCGAGGCTGTGAAATACCGGGAGCCATCGTATAGATGAAAAGGATTTTGATCGTTGATGATGAACAATTGATTCGTTACGCACTCTCGGCCGCATTTCGACAGGACGATACCTACGTAAAGCCTGTTTCATGCGGCAAAGACGCACTCGCGGAAATAGACCATATCTATTACAACCTGTGTTTTCTCGATATTAACCTCTCCGACATGAACGGGTTGGATATCATGAAAACCATAAAAAAAATCTCGCCCTCCACGAAAATAATCATTATGACGGGCGGCGAGGTTGATGCTGAGATGTTGAAATCCATTCAAGAGAATGCTGATCTGCTCATGGCCAAGCCCTTTGATCTGGATCGGATCAAAGGGTTTGTGGAGCACATCCTCGGGCACGGAACGCCGGCGTTTCAGGGGGAAGACCAGGGCTACGATGGTATAGATCGCGAGTCGTTCGTAAACTGGATGATGGATGACAAAAGACAGCACGAAAGACGAACGACCATGCAAAGTACTACCTGCTCGCTGGTGTCTTCAGACGGTGGACAGGAGGAAACGTGCTTCATGGCCAGCATTCTTGACATCAGCGACAGCGGAATAGGCATCCGGACGGACTACCTGCTCAAACCCGGGCACCTGCTCAAGTTCAGCGACGGCCCGCCGGCGCGGGATACGGGGGTCGTCCGATGGAGCACGAGCGCCGGGACCGAGGATTCGTACCGTGCAGGGATCCAGTTCGTCATACCTCAGAACGCCCCCCACCTCTCGCTCTATGATGCATAGGCCGATGGAGCGTGCTTACTCTAACCCATATTTTTTTTGTTGATACCGCAGCGTGTCGTAGCTGATCTGCAGGAGTTTGGCCGCCTGTTTCTTATTTTTCTTTGTCCGTTCCAGCGCCTGGAGGATAAGGTCTTTTTCTACGTCGTCGAGTGAGAGACCTTCTTCGGGGAGCGTGAACTTCCCGACTGGCGTATGGCTGCTGATGGTATCTGAAGGACCGGTCAACCAGTTCGGCAAATGCATCGGGAGTATCTCTTCCGCACTCTCCAGCACCACAAGCCTTTCCACAAGATTCCGCAATTCCCTGATGTTCCCCGGCCAATTGTACGAGGTAATGAGTTCCTCCGCTTCGGGCGAGAAGCTTTTAATGGTCTTCTTATTATACCGCGTGGCGATGTGTGAGAGGAAGTGTTTGGCCAGGATCGAAATGTCCTCTTTCCGCTCCCTGAGCGGCGGCACATGGAGATAGAAGGTGCTCAACCGGAAGAATAAGTCCATCCTGAATTCGCCCTTTGCCACCGCTTCCGAGAGATTTCTGTTCGTCGTCGCAATTACCGTCACATCGATAGGGATCTCCTCGCTCCCCCCGATCGGCCGTACCATCCTCTCCTCCAACACCCGCAGAAGCTTGCTCTGAAGGCCCTGCTTCATGTCGCCGATTTCATCAAGGAGGATTGACCCGCCCTGCGCCATTTCAAACAATCCCTTTTTGTCCGACTTGGCATCGGTAAACGAACCCTTTTCGTATCCGAAGAGTTCGCTTTCGAGGAGGTTCTCGGGGAGGGCCGCGCAGTTCACCTTGATGAACGGAGTAAACCCCGACCGTCCCTCATTGCGGATCAAGCGGTGGGCATGCCGCGCGAACAGCTCCTTCCCGGTCCCGCTCTCCCCGGTGATGAGCAAGGTTGAGACCGAGGCATCGGCCATCTTCTCTATTTTTCTCTTTATTTCCCGCACCACCGGCGACTCCCCGATGATCTCCTTTTCGAAGACCTCCGACTGCACCTTCCTGAGATAATCGACCTCCTGCTTCAAATTCCCTTTTTCAATGATGTTTTTGAGAACAATTTGCACTTCATCGACATTAAACGGCTTCGTAAGATAATCCGCGGCGCCGAGTTTCATCGCTTTCACCGCGGTCTCCGCCGTGTCATCCGCTGTCAGCATGACCACCTGCGCGGGGATGCCCTGCTTGATAATGTCCTTCAGGACATCGATGCCGTTCCGGTCAGCAAGCCGGATGTCCAGGAGAACGAGGGCGGGAGACCAGGATTTGATCTTGCTCACGACGCCGTCCGCGCTTGTCGCCGTACGGACCTCGTATCCGCTGCTCTTCAACACCCGCGTCAGCATCGTAATAATAAGCTCATCATCATCAACGAGAAAGATTTTTTCCTTGCCCTTCATATCGTATGCACCCTTTCGGACTGGATAACCGGGAGGCCTATTTTGAAGGTGGCCCCTCCACCGGCGTTCTGTGCGACGCCGATTCTTCCGCCGTGATCCTCAATCAGCCGTTTTGAAATCGCCAGCCCCAGCCCCGTACCCTTTGGTTTTGTCGTGAAAAATGGTTGGAAAATCTTGTCCATCACCGCACTGTCTATTCCCCGGCCCGTATCGGATATTTCCACGCGAACGGCATGTGCCGCCGCGTCAAACCAGGTTTTTATGAGCAGAGGGCCGCCGTCCGGCATGGCATCAACGGCATTCAGGAGCAGGTTCATGAATACCTGCTTCAGCTGCATCGGATCAGCCGTGATGAGCGGAAGACGGCTGTCGAAATCCTTCATCACGGCGATTTTCCGCGACGCCTCCGGTGCGTGGGCCGTGTTTTGTCTCACCAGGCTTGCAACGGCATCAAGGACGGCGTTCACATCCGTGCTGACGAATTGGGGCCGCGGGGGCCTGGCAAAATTCAGGAGTTCCTTCATTAAGACCTCTATTCGCCTGATCTCATCGATCACTTGCACGAGAACGCCTCTGTCCTCTTCCGATAGGTATGGTTCCTTGGCAAGGACCTCGATCGACACCTTGATGCCCGCAAGGGGGTTCTTTATTTCGTGGGCGAGCCCCGTGGCCAGTTCTCCCGCCATCCTGAGCTGTTCAGCCCTCTGCAGCGTTTCCTCCGCCTGTTTTCGCTCGGTAATGTCGCGATCGATCATGAGGAGATACCGATGACTCCCGAATTCAAACGCTCCGGCGCTGATCTCAACGGGGAACAGTATCCCGTCTCTATTCCGATGGTCGGCTTCTACGTTAATCCATTCCCCTTGCAGCATCCGCTCGATCCATGACGGTGAACACGCAGCGGCAGCCGGCGAGTCGAGGTCCGTAATGTTCATGGTCTTGAGTTCGTCAACCGTATAGCCGTGCATTTTCGCAGCCGCCGCGTTGGCCTCCACGATCCTGCATGTCTGCTTCCCCTCGGCATCTACAATAAAAATGGAATCCCCGGCGCTTTCGAACAACAGGCGATAGCGCCGCTCGCTTTCTTCTATTTCCCGCAGTCGTTCCTTGAGCGACCCCGCCATCGTATTTAATCCGATAGCAAGTTCCGCAAACTCGTCCCGCAGCCCTTCAATCCGGTGATCCAGATCACCCGCCTTCAATTTTCTTGTTGCTTCGAGGAGGACCTCGACCGGTCTTTTAACACCCTTGATGACGATGAACGCCAACCCCATGATCAGCACGGGACCGGCGGCAACAAGTACGATCAGGAATATTCTCGTCCGATGCACTGTCCGCTGGCTGTCTTCCGTCCGTACGGCGAGCATCTTGCTGGTCATGACAATCATGGTGTTGAGCTTACTGATGAGCGAATCGCCGATGAGGTGGGCATGTCCCTGTTCCGCCTGAAGCCGGCCGGCGGTCGCCCGCATGGTCAATGCCCGGCTCAATGCATGGCCATACTGGCCGAACTGATTTTTCAAATCAAGGAGTCGATCCGTTACATCCTCCGAATGATGACAATGAAAGCAGGCGTTGATCGCATTCGCTGTTTCTCTGACATGCTTCACGACCGTATCGACACTCTCAGCGCGAGGCATATTTTGTGAATACAGGTCCGCTTCTACTGTTCGAATATTCAGTAAGAGGTGCTCCCTCAGGATCTCAACCTGATGAAACATAATTATTTCATCGAACCGTGATGTATTGGCATCGATCTCCCGGATAAGGTAGATTCCACCGAGCAGTAAGAGCAGGGAGATGATACTCAGGACTGTGATGATCTTCTTCATCGTAACGGGGCATCTTCCAGGGTATGAAGGTTCTGGCCGAGCGCTCGCGCATACTCATACAGGGGTCCGAAGTCGCTGTCGGTTGTTTCTATGAACCGCTGCGCACCGAACTCTTTCAATATCCTGGCCCCCTCCGGGTCCGTATGCATATTCAGAAGCGCTGTCTTGAGCTTCTCTTTAACTGACGCATCGAGATCTTTTCGCACCGCGAGACTGTTCTCGGGTACTTCCGGAGATTGCGTCAGAATCACCAACTCGTTCCTGATTCTCGCATCCTTTGCCGCAAGCCGATCAAACACGGTGTTCTTCGCAGCGCCGATATCCGCCTTTCGGTTCACAACGTCGTAGATTACGTCTTCATGGGTTCCGGCAAAATAACTCTCCTTGAGATAGGTAGCCGGGTTTACGCCCCATTTCTTGAAGTAGGTGAGGGGTAGGAGATATCCCGCCGTTGTGCCCCTATCGACAAAGGCGAACCGCTTTCCCTGCATTTCATGGATCGACCTGATGGCGCTGTCCTTCCTGACGAAGATCAAGCCGTGGTAGGTAGATGCGCCGTCCGGGCCCACGGGCCGTGCCATGACCTGCACCCCCAGCCTGGAATGCGCAAGGATGTAGGTGAAGCTCCCGAAAAAAGCCGCGTCTATTTTCTGAGATGTGAAATTGATCAAACACTGTTCATAACTAGGGAGAATGGTGAGCTTGATGTCGGCCCCGATTCGTGCGGAGAGGTAGCGGGCAAGCGGTTCATAGCGCTCGACCTGTTTAAAGATGTCCTGCTCGGGGAGAAGGCCGATCAGGAGTGACGGCCGGTGCTGCTCGGGCTTCAAGGATTCAATGCTCTCCTTGCTGCACCCCAGGGCGAGGAAAGAGCACAAGCAGATCATTAATGCCACTCTGTAGTTTCGACCCATAAGGTTTAGTACGGCGTCCTCACCCACTGCTGAACGGTATTCAGATCGACGATCTAGTCTGGGGAACCCGCTGATGGATTTCTCTTAGGATATTCTTGGATGTAGAACGATGCAAATTCGAGGGATTATAACTCAGATGTTATATACTGTCAATATCCGAAAAAATAAAAGAAAAATGGACGGAATTGACTCATACTTACTGTTTTCCAAGCACATTTTGAAATGAATCTTTGACGCATGCTGGGTATTGAGAGCACTATACCCCAAAAGGAAGGTTAATAGCAAAAAAAGCCAAGAACAATGGGGGAGGCTGTATTGAACAGGTTGTGCGGGCGCGGACAGGGAAAAGGGAAACGCGGAGGGGTTTGAAGAAATGACACGGCTCATGATTACACCGTCGGCTTCGTTTAATACGTGTTGCTCCTTGCGGGTTCGGCGAGAAACAGGTATCGTCTTCTAAATCGGTTTGATACCCCGCGTAATCACGTCCCGGATGAACAGCCGGACGCGCTCCTGGTCCTGCGGCGTGATCTGCACGAACTGCAGCCCCATGCCGGGTTCTCCGAATGGCCCTTCGCCGAACTTGTGGCTGTAAAGGACCACGGCGACCGCGGAGACGATCTGGTCGTTGAGAGAGATCTGGATGGGCAGGCGTGTGCTCTTGGGAAATGGTTTGAGGGTCCGCACATACATTCCATGTTCAGACAGCACGGTCGCGCACTCGCCTTCTACGCAGTCGAGCGGCTTATGGTTTACGGTTACGGGCAGGCGGATTTGGATGCGGATATTCGCGCGCGGTTTGGGTTCTATTCCAGCCTGGACAAACCGGTACAGCTCTTCGGCCTGGACCGGCCTTCGGAGGCAGACCATGGCCCCTGCCTGCCGGCACTGCTGTTCGATCTCCGGCGAGTGCTCTCCGCTCAGAACAATGACTGGGACCGCGGCGGTGCCGGGATTCTGTCTGAGACGACGGATCAGCTCGAGGCCGTTCAGCCCCTTGAGCGCTCTATCGGTGACAACGAGGGCAGGTACGGCGATGATCGCCATCTCGAGGGCTTCCTCGGCGCTCTGGACCGTGCAGATATGGTACTCGAACCGCTGGAGGAGCATTGACGTATAGAAGAGGTTATCAGCGTCGCTGTCCACCACAAGCAGAAATCGGCTGCGACGGGCCGGCTTATCCGATGAAATATTGGTGATGAACTCTGCCATATTATTTTCCTCAAAGAGATGGAATGCGCACCCCCCATTACCGTCGGTCCGGGCGAACTGAAGAGCGTGTTTGGGGTTACGGGAGCGCCCGCAGGTATGAATTCCTCAGTGAGGAAGGTACTATAAAACGGAGTAAAAGGCAAGGGCTTAGATGGAGTCTGTCAAGCCAAAAAAGAAATGTCCTACGAACAGAGAGTAAGTCGGGTTATTTCAATTAAGATGGGCTGCTTTATCTTTTGCCGGGAGCATTTTTTTCTTCACTCCTGACCCGTTTTTTGGTATATATACTCGGTCACACATTCTAAAACCATTTGATCGGGATGCGCTGAGCCGGTAACGATAGTCCGGGAATTTGAGAACGCGTCCTTCTCGGTCAGGTGATGCGCTGCTTTGCATTACCAGGCTTGTCCGGAAGGCATGTATCCGAATAGCTGATCAGAAAAAATTTTTCTGAGCGGAGTTGTGTCATGGATGGTCACGGCAATAAAAATAGAGGCGTTCGGCGGTATCCGGTCTCCGCGCGTCGCGTCTGCGCTCTCGGGATCCTCACGTTCCGACAGCTTGAGTGGACGGCCCTCGATGTACAGATCGTGGACATCAGCGTCGTCGGGATAGGGATAGAGTCAAACCAGCAGATCGAACCCGGCATAGTCTGGTTCAAGGAACGCGTTGGCGGCTTCAAAAGCGGCGTGTTGATATGGAGCAGGCAGGATGGCCCCCCGTTCCGGGCCGGCATCAAATTCGTGTCCCTGTCCCGTGATAAAGAAGTGTACCTTGAAACGTACCTTCAGGAACAGACGAAGCAGTCACCCTTGCACAAACCGCTCCAGAATCCCGATCATATTATTTCAACAATAATCGATTCCTTCAAAAAAGAACAACAGGGCCTTCTCTGATGCATAACACCGTCGGGGTGGTCGATTCTCCGCCGTGATATCATCGAGTTTTGAGGTCCAGAAAATCTTCTGGGCATGGCATGCGGTATTCCAGGGCGCAAGGCTTCGTGGCGGGCGCCAGCCATAAGAAGTCCGTTCTTTAACACAGGCCGCAAACGCGGCTATTGTCTCTTATACAATCCCACCAGTTCTGTCTGTGCAATCACATGGCCTTTCATCGCCTGTTCCAGCCCGGCCTTGGTCGAGTTCGGGCCGAGTGTGAGCATGGTGTCCAGCGCATAGAGCTTAAAAAAGTACCGGTGAGTGCCTGGAGGCGGGCAGGGGCCTCCATAGCTCCGCTTTCTAAAATCATTGATCCCCTCCTGCGCGCCTTGAGGCAGAGAGTTTTCCTGGATGTCTTTTGTGGCAGGGCTGATATTCCACACAACCCAGTGCACCCAAGTGCCTGCCGGCGCATCAGGGTCGTCGACGATCAGGGCCAGAGATTTCGCGGTGGGAGGGACATTCACGATAAAGAGGGAAGGGTTCACGTCTTCTCCATCGCAGGTATATTTTGTCGGGATCCATCCGCTCTGCTTGAATGCCGTGCTTGAGATTTTCAACGTATCCATGGCTGACACCTCCGAGTAAGGAATAGGTAAAGCTTAGAACATTGTCAGCAGGAACAACCTGCCGAAAATAGGACCGCGTTGCATAATCTACCTCCCGGTTCTGCGCAAAGGTTACCTTCTCGTATGAATCATAGCACAAGGATGATAAGGAATATGCGCCCCATTCCAGCAGGCTGCCAAAGAAAAAGGGGGCGGTACGCGAGCACTTGCCTCGGAACGTTCCTTCCTCATGTGGAGCTGCAGCAGACCTGCTCAGCTCCGCGCTCGCGCAAGGAAGTGCAGAAGCCCCCGTGGGGGGCAATTCTGTGTATGGCGAGCATGATCTGCATCATAGCAACGCGCGCGCATTCCCGTTATCATGAGCGCAAATACATTAACGAGGAGGTAATACTATGACTACAAAAATAACTGTTGACTGCCCATCGTGCTCATCCGTCGCAGCAACACCGGCCGGGAACGACAGGGATGTCAGGCTCACGCAATGGCCGATCCAGATCAAGCTCATCGGCACGGTAGCGCCGTTCCTGCACGACGCTGACCTTCTTGTGGCCGCCGACTGCACCGCCTTTGCCACGCCGGGATTCCATGAGAAGTTCCTGCCGGGCAAGAAGGTCCTGATCGGCTGTCCCAAGCTGGACGATGCCACGCTGTATCTCGCGAAGTTCACCGAGATCTTCGGCACTAATTCGATCAAACGGGTCACGTGTCTCAGGATGGAAGTGCCCTGCTGCGGCGGGATGACGGCTGTGCTGAAAGAAGCGATCAACCGCTCGGGAAGAAAGATCCCCATGACGGAAATTGTTGTAGGAGTGAAGGGCGATGTGCTTTCAGAAACAACTATTTTGGATTAACGAAGCGACTGATGCCAGGGTTGGAAGCACCGTTTTTTAACGAGATGACGGGAGGAACAGGATATAAGCGCTTGCATACGGTACTATCCTGTTATTAATCCTGATCGAGATCCAAGACGAGGTCCTCTTTTCCTTGCGTCTTCCGGCGGTCGATCACGTAACAGCTCTTTTCGGATTTCTTCGCCAATTTTTTGAGGTCCACGGCGACCTCGACAACCTTTCCCGCATGCTGCATCAGCGGGTTATCAGTGGGCACCACCGCGATCGAGATGCCCAGGAGCGGGATCTTCTGCGCCTCCCCTTTCCGGTCCTTTGCAACGTAGAAACCCCTGGTTTTATCCTCTTCCCCGAACAGATCTGAGACGATGATGTGAAAGTTCGCGATGAGCGTCTTGCAGACCTGTTCCACATGCGCAAGCGGCACGATAAAGACGAAATCATCTCCGCCTATGTGCCCGACAAATCCGCTCTCCTGGGACTCCTTGACCGTATTCGACATGATCCTGGCCACCATGCGGAGGACCTCGTCGCCCCGTGAAAATCCATACGTATCGTTGTACGGCTTAAAATTGTTGATGTCGAGGTAACAAACGGCCAAGGGTTTGCCCAATGCGCGTTCGATAGCCTGCTGGATCGAGGCGTTGCCCGGGAGCTTGGTGAGTGGGTTGTTGTCGAAAATCCGTTGGATCCGCTGGAGCGAGAGCAGGATACGGCTGAAGAGTTCGGGATAATTGATCGGGAGGGAGACGAAGTCATCGAGGGGGAACTGGTCCCATTCGAACGCCTCGACCGCAGACTCGCTGATCATGCCTATCACGGGGATAACGCTGAAATAGCTGTCCAGCTTCATTGCCGTCAATACGTCGTGGTACTGCGGGCTCGGTACCGAGAGGTCGATGATAACGATGTCAGGAGGGTCTGCGTAGATGAACCCAAGCACCTGGGAGGGTTCGGGCAGGGAGACCACCTGATGCCCCTTGCTCTGCAGACGGAGTTCCAAATGCTTGTGCAAGCCGAGGTCGTTTGAGAGAAGCGCTATTCTACGTTTTGTATTCATCACCCAGCTGTATCTCGAGACTGAAGTTTTTGACCTCGACGAGCTTGTCCTCGATCTCTTCGATGATCGATTCCAGAAGCGGCTCGGTCAAGGAGAGTCTGTTCCACGCAACAGGCTGGATCCGGGGAACGATATCGTCTCCGCTGAAGCCGAATCCCGAGGCCTTGATAAGGACGTCGGAGACATGCACGACTGCGGTCTTTGTCTGATGGACAATGGATTTTTCGACGTTGTGGTGCCAGGCGATGGGCTCGATCAGCTTCTCCGTCAGAAGCCACGTCTGGGCGAGCCACTCGCCGATCTCGGCATGGTCCGTATCAAGCAGCTCGCGCTCGGCCTCTCGCATCATGAGTCCCTTCTCCGCGAGGTGCGCGGTGAGGCGCCCATAGTCCTCCTGCAGTTTGATCTTGATGATCACTTTCCCGATGTCGTGCAGCAGTGCCGCGGTGGAGGTCTCTTCGGGTTCGGGGAGTTTCAGCCGTTTTGACATGACATTTGCGGCCACAGCCACGCCCATGGAGTGCTCCCAGAGCCCGACGACGTTCTTCCCCATGATCTCGAAGATGGAGCTGCTGACCGCCAGGCTCCTGACTACGTTCACGCCGAGGAGGATGAGGGCGTTCGAAACCGTGGAAACGCGGCCCGAAAATCCGTAAAAGGCCGAGTTCACAAGCCGAAGGATCTTTGCCGAGAGCACCTGGTCCGAAGATACCACCCGTGCAATCTCCTGGGCCGAGATCCTGTTGTCCTGGGACATCGAGCTCAGCTTGGCGATGACCCCTGGCAGCGAGGGCAGGGTCTTCGTGTCCCTGATAATGCGCCGTATCTCGGTCCGCTTATCTTCCACCCGATTCTCCCATGGAAAGCTGGATATGCTTCCGATACATTGCTTTGATCTTCATCATCAGGGGGTCGGTCGCTACGTGGCTGAAACGTTTATCCAGCGCGGCCAGCATCTCATCAAGCGAGGTCTCGCCCTCCATGGTGACCGGATGCCCCTCCACGGTCACCGACTGGATACCCATCTGGCGCAGCCGGCCTATCAGCGATTCCGTCAGCTTGACACCCTTCCCGCAAATGGTCATGCTCGCGGGATCCTCGGAGCTCTTAATTTCCTTGGCCAACACCATGCCGGGCGCAACAAGAGCGATCGGTATGTTCTGCATAGGTCCTTTCGTTACGATACAAACAATTGCGTTGGTGCCGAATACGGCACGTTCATACGGCCTGCAACGCATTGCTTATGAAGAACAATATACACGAAAGGGTTTAGTTTTGCAGCAAATTTTTTTCGGTGATGGACGACGGGGCTTTATGGAAAGGCGCTCTGAATATACTTTTCTCTGTATAATTGCAGGGGTTGTATCGATCAGCGAACCAGGGACCTGTTGACTTCTGAACGACTGTTGTTGGTTATCTTGAGTCGGGTCGGATAAAGAGTTATGGGGATGCGCGTGGTCCGTGGTTTGAACGTACGTTGCGCCGTGAAGGAAACAACGGAGAGAGGATGATGACCCTTACAATTGTTCGATGACCGCTGCCGCAAGAAGGGGAAGCATGATCTCGTGGTGGCCGGTGATCGCAAAGCCCTTGCCGCCGCCCTTGGTAGGACGACGCACAACGTTGGTGTTCGGCCGGTAGTGCTGGACAAAGTCCATGTTCACCGTAGTGAAGTGCTGAAGAGGATGGCCGAGGTTCCGGCAGAGGGTCACGGCCTTGAGAAAGATCTCGGGAAGCAGCACGGCCGACCCGAGGTTGATATACACGCCGTCTTCAAGCTCGGACACGAGTGAGCAGAAGGTCTGAAAATCCCGGTGAGCCGCTTCGCCCGTTGCCTTGCCGTCGAACGAGGGGTGCATGTGGATGATGTCGGTCCCGAACGCGACATGGACCGTCACGGGCACGCCCAGGCGGTGTCCTGCGGCGAGCAGGCTCTTGTCCTTGTGCGGAAAATTCCCGTTTTGGATCATCCTGCCGACTGCGGCGCCGATGCCTACCTCGGTGTCCGCCGAATTGATCGCCTCGTTGAGCATCCTGCCTGTCTCTTCCGCCATGCCGAAGGCGCCGGATAAAATCTCCTTGTCGACATCCTCGGAGGTCTGGCCGATGAAGGCGAGCTCGAAATCGTGGATGATCCCCGCGCCGTTGAGCGAAAGGCTTGTGACGATGCCGCGCTCCATGAGATCGATGATCACGGGGTTCAGGCCGACCTTGATCGAGTGCGCACCCATGCCGAGCATCACCGGTCGCTTGTCCTTCCTGGCCTGGACGATAGCGGCGGTTACTTCCTTGAGATGGTTCGATGCGAGGATGTTCGGAAGTGACGAGAAGAAATCCTTGAAGCTCCCGCCCTTTTTGTGGGGCCGGGAGAAGTCGTCAATCCTGACTTTGCTCTCGCGGCCTTTGAGCGAATAGGTTTTTAGCTGTGTAACGTCTAGCTTTTTCATGCGTCCTGGTTATCGGGAGTTGCCGAAAAGCTCCTCGTCCACCAGCTGGCAGATGGTGTGGCCGAGGGTAATGTGTGTCTCCTGGATACGCGCTGTAGTCTTGGTCGGAACGATAAAGGTATAGTCCGCCAGCTTAGCTATTTTGCCGCCTGTGCCGCCGGTCAAAACAACGGTTTTCATGCCGTTCTTCCTCGCCGTTTCGATTGCTTTGATCACATTCGGGGAATTACCGCTCGTGCTGATGCCGATGACCACGTCGCCCTCGTGGCCGAGGGCCGCAAGTTGTTTTGAGAACACCTGTGCATAGTCGTAGTCGTTGCTGATGCTGGTGAGAACAGCGGTGTCGGTATTCAGCGCTATCGCGGGAAGCGGCGGCCGCTCCATGAGAAAGCGGTTCACGAACTCCGCGGCGATGTGCGAAGCATCCATGGCGCTCCCGCCGTTGCCGAAGAGAATCACCTTTTTGCCCTCGCGGAACGCCTGCGCGATGAGCTGGACAACCTCGAGGATTTTGTCGGCATTTTCCCGGGCAAACTTGACCTTTACTTGGGCGCTCTCCTCAAATATTTTTATGATGCTGTCTTGCATATTCCTCGGAATCGATCAGACTAGATGCTTATTATATGGCAAGAAGGATAAATGTCAAGGGCGAATAAGTGTGTGACGCGCGGACCCGCCCGTGCAAACTCCAGACATCGTTCCGCAACGGCGGCCCTGATCCGGTCGAGGGCGGTCTCCTGCCTCTCCGAGAGCCCGCCCTGTTCACCAAATAAACTTCGTCCTGTTTAAGCGCTGTTCATCGCCAGCGTGGCCGAATCAGGTATGCAGGAAGTTCGACAACTTGCCAAACTCCTCGACGGTCAGGGTCTCCGCCCTGCGGCCGAGGTCGATGCCGGTCGCGCTCAGGACCCTGTCCATTTTTTCTCTGGGGAGATCGAGCTGCTTGAGGGCGTTTCTCAGGGTCTTCCTGCGCTGGGAGAACGCGGCCTTGATCACGCGGATGAAAAAGGCCTCATCCGTTACGGGGAACGCGGGTTGCTCGCGAACAGTGAGTGTGATGACGGCCGAGTCCACCTCCGGCTGCGGCGTGAAAGACCCCGGCGGTACCTTGAACTCGATCCGCGGCGCCGTGAAGTACTGCACGAGGACCGAGAGATACCCGTATTCCTTGCCCCCCGGCGGCGCGGCAATGCGCTCCGCGACCTCTTTCTGAAGCATAAGCGTGAGGCTTATGAATGTATCCTTGTGTTTGATGAGCTTTTGAATAATGGGTGTTGATATATAATACGGAAGGTTCGCCACGACCTTCCATCGTCCGGAGAGCCCATCATATCCGTATTCGAGGGCGTCCGCATGCAGGAGCTCCAAGTTCGGTGTAGTGTTGAATTCGTTTTTTAAATGCGGGATGAGGCGGTCGTCCACTTCGATGGCCAGAACCCTCCGCGCGCGTTGCGTGAGCACCCTGGTAAGATGACCAAGCCCCGGGCCGATCTCGAGCACGTGGTCATCAGGACCGATCTGCGCTGCGTCGGCTATTTTTTTGAGATAGTGCGGGTCCCTGAGAAAGTTTTGTCCAAGGGATTTTTTTGCGCGAATGGTATTGTCCATGGGAAGAACGTCCCGCCAGTCTCATGATAGTATGCCCCGGTCGGGGCATTGTAAGGGTATGCCTGGAAGTTCGCGCGAAAGCCACAATTGCCGGAACTGCTGTCGAGGACTATCGGAGGATAGTGAGAAGGGAACACGCCTTCAAGAAGATCTGCGGTCTTTCCAATATCTCCTGTCTTTTCCACTTCTCCGCTCAGAACCCCCGAAGGTTGCGTCATGGGATTTCCGTCGATCCTCGCCGACTCTTCGGTTATTGTCAGACCTGGGTTCTTTTTTCCCCATAAGCCCTCCTTGGTTGCGCCTCAATGAGAAGTATGGCGAGTGAAAAGATTTCTCAACATGCTTTCACGCCGTGCATCGCTTGGCTTTGCTGTTTCCCGTTGCTCTTCAGAAGACAAGGCCCGAGTACGGATGCGGGCTCAGACAAGAGCGGTTACTCCCGTTCCTTTTTGTTAACGTACGCTTCTATCCTTGCTTTGGTATCCGCCGGAATCTTTGTATACTGGACCCCGTAAAACGTCTCAGGGGACCCCGCCTGCTTCACCACCCTTGCTACCGCGGCCTCCACATTGACCTTTGCGCCGTCAGGAAGATAAAAGGAGCATGAAATGCGGTCCCCGGGTACGAGGTCCAGTTTTGCCCGAATAAGCGCACCGGTGGCGCTGATGTCCTCCGTGTGGCACAGGAACGGCCGGTTCTTGAACTTGCCCTCAACGGAGACGTTCAAGGCAACCCGGTAGGCCTGCCGGTGCGCGACATTCAGGAACTGCCTCACCTTCTCCTGGAGCAGGCCGGAATCAACAGGCATGGCCAGGATGGCATGAACGCCGCACTGCTTGCACCACTCGCGGTGGAAGTCGTCGTTCTCGCAGATCATGATGACCAGGACACCCTTAAGATGCTGCGACTGCCAGATGATGTCAAAGATGGCGACGCTGCTGGTGCCGGGCAGATCGCGACTTGTCACAATAAGGTCGGCTGATTCCTCGATATGGATTTTTAGGATCTCGTCGGTCGTGGCCGCGGTAAAGACCCTGATGTCCGAGCGGTTGAGCAGGCTTTTGCCCTGCAGTGCAAGCCGACTCAGATCCTTTGCTATTACTACCTTTTTCATGGTCTCCTTTTACCGGTGAAATACCGCCGGCTGACTCCTCTGCTCCCCGTGGGAAAGACAACAGACGCACGCTTCAACACTAGCGAGATGCAATCCGGGCGAATGCCCATCCCCGGGCAGGTGCATGCTCAGGAAGGACTTCATGCGCAACAACTATACCATAAAATGAAGGGTACGCGCAGTATTTTTCGATCGGGAGACCGGGTTTCGCGTCAATGAACGGAACCTTCTCCTGTTCTCTCTCCGCTACACGCGCATCCTCGGATCGAGCTTGTCCCGCAGGAAATCACCCAGGATATTGAAGCTTATCACGGTGATGCTGATGGCAAGACCCGGAAAGATCACCATCCAGGGTGCGGAGTTTATATAAGCGCGGTTCAGGCTGATCATGGAACCCCAGGTGGGGGTGGGCGGCTGCACACCGAGGCCGAGGAACGAGAGCGCGGCCTCGAGCAGGATGAACCCGCCCACGCGCAGACTGCCGGCAACAAGTATGAGAGGAAGCGCGTTCGGCAGGATGTGGCGGTACACGATCCTCGCGGGCGAAGCCCCGAGGGCGCGTGAAGCTTCCACGTAAGTCTGCTCCTTAAGTGAAAGCGTGATCCCGCGCACGAGCCGAGCGAACCCCGCCCAACCCACGAGCGTGATCGCAAGCATGGTTGACGTGAGCCCTGCCGGCATGACCGCGCTGATGCCGATTGCGAGCAACAAGCTGGGGAAGGCAAGGAAGATATCAAAGATCTGCAAGAAAAATGCGTCCACTTTGCCTCCGGAATACCCCGCGATCAGGCCGAAGAAAATGCCGATACCGAGCGACAGCGCCGATGCGATGACGCCCACGGCAAGCGATATGTGCGAGCCGTAGACCACGCGCGAGAGGATGTCCCTGCCCTTGCTGTCCGTACCAAGGAGGTGCGCCCCGCCTGGCGGTTGCTTCAGGCTGTTCAGATCCATGACCAGAGGATCGTAGTGCATGAGAAAAGGGCCGACCAGTGCCGTGAGCGCGAGCAGAACAAGCATAATCACGGCGATCAGGGCAGGGGTGTCGGACGTCAGGTCTTTTATCGAAAGGTTGTCGAGCATAACGTGTCGTCTTGAATCAGGTACTCCGAACTTTGAACTATGCTTCTTCCCCTCTGACCCGCACTCTCGGATCAAGAAAATGGTATGAGATATCGACGAGCAGATTCATAGTGACAAAGACCACCGCGCCGAAAAGCACCACCCCCATGATAACGGGATAATCCCTCTTCAGTATCCCATCGAGGGCATAGCGGCCAAGGCCGTCCCAACCGAAGATGGTCTCGGTAAGAACGGCCCCATTCAGGTAGGAACCGAGGTCCAGGCCGATCAGCGTAATAACGGGGATCAGCGAGTTCTTGAGCGCGTGCTTGAGCACTACCGTCGTCTCTGAAAGACCCTTGGCCCGTGCCGCTGCTACGTAGGGCTGTGAAAGCGTCTCGAGCATGGACGATCTCGTTACCCGTACGATGTAGGAAAGGGAAAACGTGCCGAGTGTCGCCGCCGGCAGGATGAGGTAGCTGAAACCGCCGTTTCCCATGCCCGATGGAGGCAGCCATTGGAGATAAAAAGCAAAGACCAGCATGAGCGCGAGGCCAAGCCAAAAGACCGGGATGGAAATGCCGCCAACGGACAGGAGCGTCACCAGCGTGTCCCAGTTCGTCCCACGCCTCACTGCGGCGAATACGCCCAGGCCGATGCCGACGATTGACGCGAAAAGCATTGCCGTGAGCGCCAGCTTGAAGGTATTGGGAAATTTCTGGCGCAGATCGTCTGCGATCTTCCGGTTTGTGTAGTAGGAGCGGCCGAGCTCGCCCGTGGCGAGGAGTTTCAGGTAGCCGATGTACTGGAGGGGGAGCGGCCTGTCTTGGCCGAGTTCAGCGCGGATGCGCGCGATGGTTTCGGGATTGGCGCGTTCACCCGCCATGCCCTGCACCGGGTCCCCAGGCAACGACTGCATCAAAATAAACGTGATCAGGGTGATGCCGAGGAGGGTGGGAATAAAGAGGAGTATTCTTTTCAGGATGTAAAACGCCATGGCTGGGTTCAATCTTACACAATCTCTTGAGAAACCGCAATCGGAAAAAAGGAGAACGATACGCTTATCATGACACGCACCGACCCAAGGAGAAAATCTGATGATCTGTCAGGCTGAAGAGGCGCAGCTCTTACTTTGCTCTCGATCGCGGAACGTAGTATCGGGTGCCCTGCTTCATGTTCAGGACCTGTTTGAGCAAGTCGTCGAGGTCCTCCCGGCGATGGACGTAGTCGATGTCCGATGTATTGATGACGAGGAGAGGAGTATCGGTGTAACGGAAGAAAAAATGGTTGTAGGCCTCGTTCACTGCCGCGAGGTAGTCCTCATTGATCTCTTTCTCGAACGGCCTGCCACGCTGTTTGATGCGGCGCAGCAGCGTCTCCGTGTCGGCCTGGAGGAAGATGACCAGGTCGGGCTTTACGATCTTGGGCTCGAGGATCTTATAAAACTGTTCATAGAGGGCGAGCTCATGCTCATCGAGATTCAGATAGGCGAAGATACGGTCCTTGTCGAACAGGTAGTCGCTGATGGTGATCTGCGTGAAAAGATCGGGCTGGGCCATTTCCTGCTGCTGGCTGAACCTGCTGAGGAGAAAGAACATCTGCGTCTGAAAGCGGTAGCGTGAGGGGTCCTTGTAGAAATCGGTAAGGAACGGGTTGTCTTCCGCGCGCTCAAGAATCAGACGGGCGCCAAGCTCCTCGGCAAGGAGGGACGTGAGACTCGTCTTGCCGACGCCGATGGGGCCTTCGGTCACGATGTACCTGGCAGGGAGCATTGCTGGTTTCTGGCTCATGATGTTTTACCCCGTTAGAGAAAACCGGCTCCAGCCGGCGATTGAGAGTAAGCATGCGTTCTCGTTAGAGAACCTGCTCTCTAACGGGGTTTATCGTCCGGCTTGCACTTCATCACCGTGTGCGAATTCCGCAGCTCACGAAGAAGCTGCCGGGCTGTTTTGTGCAGGACCGGATGGACCACCCCGGGGGCAATCTCGGCAAGCGGCGCAAGTACGAATTTTCTCGTCGCCATCAGGGGGTGGGGAATGACGAGGTCCGGCTGGTTCATCACCAGGTCGCCGTACAGCAGGACGTCGAGATCAACGGTACGCGGCCCCCACCTCACCGTGCGGGTGCGGCCCAGCTTGTTTTCGATGACATGGCACAGCGCCAGAAGTTCCGACGGAGAGCGGTCGGTCTCGACAGCGGCCACGGCATTGATAAAGTCTTCCTGCTCCTTATATCCGACGGGTTCCGTGTAATACAGGGAAGAAACACGGATGACGCGGCCGGCATCTTCCAAGCACTCGATGGCGTTCCGGCAGTTGGACTTCCGGTCACCCCTGTTTGAGCCAATCCCGATATATACAGTAACTGCCATACAATAGTAAACTGCATAGCGCAGAGCGCATGGCGCAGGATGCATCATGCAGAATTTTACGCTAGGCGCTTTGCTCCCTGCCCCTTGCAATTCAAAACTCGAACTGCAGACCGCTCATCCGCTTCTTGAACTCATTGAGCACCCGTTGCTCGTCCGCCCTGCCGCGGGACTCGAAGGTGGCCGAAAAGCGGATGTACGCGCCTACGTCGTCCCAGGGCACGGTGCTGATGAGTTTCTCAATGATAAGGAATTCGGAGAACTCTTCGGCAGTTGCGAAGCGTCTGCCGCCCTTGATCCCTTTGGGCATCTTGACGTACAGGTAGAACGTCCCTGCCGGCATCTTTGCGTTGAAGCCCATCTCCGCCAGCACGCCTGACATCGCCTTGAGTCGGCGCTCGTACTTGGCCGTGATCTCGTCAGAGATCTCCGGGTGGTCGAGGGCGTACACCCCCGCCTTCTGGATGGCCTTAAACTGGCCTGAATCGCAGTTGTCCTTCACGTTCCCGTAGCCCGCGATCACGCGCTCGTTTCCCGCCACAAAGGAGAGGCGCCAGCCGGTCATGTTAAACGCCTTGGACAGGGAATGGATTTCCACGCCCACCTCCCTGGCGCCGGGCACGGAAAGGAAGGAGAGGGGTTTTGTTCCGTACAGGAGCGCGGCATAAGCCGCATCATTGACGACGACCACCTCGTTTTCCTTCGCAAAGGTCACCACCTTTTCAAAGAACGCTTTGGTCGCACCCGCACCCGTGGGATTATTGGGGTAGTTGATGTACAGGAGCTTCGCCCGTTTCCTCACATCAACAGAAAGTGAACCGAGGTCCGGAAGGAACCCGTTCTCCTCCCGGAGCGGCAGATTCACAACCTCGCCCCCGTACCATCGGGTGTGCGTCCCCATGATTGGATAATTCGGAACCGTCATCAGCGTCACGTCGCCCGGGTTGATGAAGATTGCGGGGAACATTGCCAGAACCGGTTTGCTCCCGATGCCGTGCAGCACCTCGGTCTCGGGATTGATCCCGCTTACGCCGTAGACCCGCTGCATATACCGGGCAGCTGCGTCCTTGAACTCCTGGATGCCGTTATCCGCGTAGCCGCGGTTCTCCGGTTTTTCCGCTTCCTGCTGGAGAGTCCGGACCACGCCGGGGAAGGCCATTTCATCGGGCTCACCCACGCCGAAGTCGATGAGCTCCATCCCGGGGTGCGCCGCAAGAGCGGCACGCTTTGCGCGCTTGATCTTCTCGAACTTATAGATCTTTTGTTCCTTGCCGAACAGGGCGCCGCCGATGCGCTGGGCGAAGAGGGATTGAATGTAGGTATCGTTTGACGTTGTCAACGGCGCTTCCTCCAACCTGTAAAAAATTATTGGAAATTGAAAATTGGAAATTTGAGATTGGAAAATGACTGATTTAAGATTGAAATCCGCCCTTTTAAATCTCCAGTCTTCAATTTCCAATAACGGTGTTCTTCAGGCTCCCGATCCCCTCAATTCGCACCTCGATCTCATCCCCAGGCTTCATCGGACCTATGCCCGGAGGGGTGCCGGTGATGATGAGGTCGCCGGGAAAGAGTGTCATGATCTCCGAAATAAAGCTCACAAGATAGTTCACCTTAAAAATGAACTGCGATGTCCGCGACGATTGCCGCCGCTCGTTGTTGAGATAGGACTCGATGAGGAGGTCGTCCGGGTTGAGGTCTGTTTCGATCCAGGGCCCAACAGGGCAGAAGGAGTCGAAAGACTTGGCGCGGGCCCACTGCCCGTCCTTTTTCTGGAGATCGCGCGCGGTCACATCGTTTGCGCAGGTATAGCCCAGGATGTGGTTCTTTGCTTCATCGGGCACTATGTTTCTGGTCCGGCAACGGATGATGACGCCGAGCTCTGCCTCATAATCCACCTGCGAGCTCATGGCCGGGCAACGAATCGACTCTCCCGGGCCGATCACCGTTGTGGGCGGCTTGAGAAAAATGATCGGCGTTTCCGGCATCGGCATCCCGAGCTCAGCAGCATGGTCCCGGTAGTTGAGCCCTACAGCCACGATCTTCGACGGACTGCAGGGCGCCAATAACCTCACGCGGGAAAGCGCATGGCAGGTTCCCGACGCGTCATAGGAGCCGAAATAATCGCTGTTCAGCTCCGTAACCCCGCCCTTGTCCAAAATGCCGCATGCCGTCCTGCCCTGGACCTCAAATCGCACGAGCCTCATCCAGCGCTCCGGGACTACTGTTTTTTATCGATCCACATCAGCAGACTCTCTTCCGGAAGAAATCCCGACAGTACGGTCCCGTCATCGCGTACCAGCGTCGGCGTGCCGTTAAATTCGAGCGATCGGGCAAGGGCCGTGCTTCTCTCCACCGCGGCGGCAGTGCAGTTTGCCGCCGGTTCCGGCACTGCTTTGCCGCTGAAGGCGTCATCCAGAATGGCGACGGACTTGGTGCAGAGGATCGTCTGCGCTTTTTTCGGAGAATCCTTATGCATGGGCAGCGGGTTCATGATCAGGGCAAAGGAGACATCGCTGTGCTTTGCCACTACCTGCTTCATGATCTCATGGAGCTGACGGCAATAGGGGCAGTCCGGGTCAGTGAACACGATGACCTTCTTCGTGGCTGTTGCCGGGCCCAGAAGGATTGCGTCGTCGAGCGGGATCTTGGAGACGTCCACTTTCCGCGCCGGAGGCTGTTTGCCGAGGGATTCGACCGGAACGAGTTGCCCGATCACGAATTTTTTCGAAAAATCGAGGAAGATGGACCCGCGCTTTCCCTCTCCCGCGTCAATGTCGATTTGCCACAGGCCCTTGATCGGCGACACTTTTATGTCTGTCACCGCCCCGTTCGGCACGACCTTCTTCGCGATCGCTTCCGCCTCTTTTTTGTCCAGTTTATGGCAGTCCGTGCAGGCTTTATCGCCTTTTTTCGTCGGAAACGCGAAAGACGAAATCGGCATGAGAATCAGCACAACCATGACAATAATACCGGTATACCTTTTCATTGCATTCTCTCCTTTGTTTTTTGTCCGAATTTTCTGATACTCGAAAAATTCATGGGACACCGGGGCCCTTTACTTGAGCCCCAGCACGTCCTGCATGTCGTACAGACCCGGTTTCTTTCCGATTATCCACTTTGCCGCGCGTACGGCACCCGCAGCGAAGGTGTCCCGGCTGTGGGCCCGATGGATGATCTCGATGCGCTCGCCTTTACCCGCGAACATGACCGTGTGCTCTCCCACAATGTCCCCCCCCCGGAGCGTCTGGATGCCGATCTCCTTTTTGGACCGCTCGCCGATCACGCCTTTGCGCTCGTACACCCCGACCTCGTCCAGATTGCGGTTCACGGCCTTGGCGATGACCTGGGCCATCTTCATGGCGGTGCCTGAGGGGGCGTCCTTCTTCATGCGGTGGTGAGCCTCGACGATCTCCATATCGTAATCCTCGCCGATGGTCCTGGCGATCTCCGCAAGGACCTTGAAGCAGAGGTTCACGCCGATGCTCATATTGGGCGAGAGGACACAGGGGATTCGTTGAACGCACTGGTTTATCACACCGAGCTGTTCCTTCGAAAAGCCGGTCGTGCCGATGACGATGGGCTTGCCAAGGTCCGCGCAAAGCTTAACATGTTCGAGACTGGTCTCGGGGATAGTAAAGTCTATGAGGACGTCGCCGACGTTCAGTGCGGCTCCCAAGTCATCCGTGATCACGGTCAGGACCCCACCGGCAGGGAGGCCTGCGGGGCCGCAGGAATCCTGGCCAAGGAGGGAATGCCCCTTCCGCTCGATCGCCGCGGAAAGGCGGATGCCCTCCGAGGTTGAGAGCACATTGACGATCCGGGAGCCCATCCTTCCGGCCGCGCCGGCTACGACTGCTTTTATCATGATTTCACCTCTTGGAATGTAACCACGGAGGCACAGAGACACGGAGAAGAACGAAAAGATAAAGCTTCTTCTCGGCGAGCCCTGCGTCCTCTGCGGTGAATGGTTTGACTTAAATCAATCCGTAGTCCTTCAGCGCCTTCTTCAGCTTCTCCTTGTTCGCCTCAGCCATGGGGCAGAGCGGCAGGCGGAACTCCTCGGCGATCTTGCCCATGAGCGCGAGCGCGGTCTTCACCGGGATCGGGTTCGTCTCGATGAACATGGCGCTATGGAGCGGGTCCATTTTATAGTGGAACTTGAGCGATTCCTCCATCTTGCCGGCAAAGAAGGCATCGAACATCCCCGCCGCGTCCGCGGGCACCACGTTGGCTGTCACCGAGATGGCGCCCACGCCGCCGAGGGCGAGGAGCGGGAGCGTGGTGAAATCGTCCCCCGATATTACGTCGAAGTCTCTGCCGCAGAGCCGAATGAGTTCGCTCACTTGCTTCAGGTCGCCGGTGGCTTCCTTGATGCCGACAATGTTACTGATTTCGCGAAGGCGCGCTACTGTTGCGGGAAGCATGTTCACGCCTGTCCTGCCCGGTACGTTGTAGAGGATGATTGGTATTTCCACTGACTCGGCCACACGCTTGAAATGCCGATAGAGTCCCTCCTGGGTGGGTTTGTTGTAATAGGGCGTGATGAGCAGTACGCCCTGTGCCCCGGCATTTTTTGCATATTTCGTGAGCTGCAACGTCTCCTCGGTGCTGTTCGAGCCGGCACCCGCGACGACAGGAACGCGCTTATTCACTGTCTTCACGGTGAACTCCACGACGCGGTGGTGTTCCTCGTGCGACAGCGTGGCTGATTCGCCCGTCGTGCCGCAGGGCACGATCACGTCTGTACCGCTCTTGATATGGAACTCGATCAAATCGCCGAGGGCCTTTTCATCAACCTTCCCATTCCTGAACGGCGTGACAATTGCTACCATTGAACCCTTAAACATAGTGGCCTCCTTAGTATACAACTTTCAAACATCAAGCACCAAATCCCAAATAAGTTCCGATGATAAAAGTTCTGAAATATTGATTATTGAAATTTGTTTGTGCTTTGGGATTTGGTCACTGGCGCTTCAAATGTACAGCATTCCCTCACAAATCACCGCTGCCTTACCCTCGAGGTAAATAGCGCCGAACCCGTCTGCCGAGCGCTCGAAGGAGACACTCAGTTTTTCGCCCCCCCAGGTAAGCACGTCGACCGGCGAGAAAGCCGCGCCGAGCGCTCCGGCGATCAGGGCAGCGGCAACGGAGCCGGTGCCGCATGCGAGGGTCTCGCCCTCTACCCCGCGCTCATAGGTCCTGATCAGGAGCTTGTGCGGGCCCTGGATCTGGATGAAGTTCACGTTCGTGCCGGCGGGCTTGAACAGCTCGTGATACCGCGTGGTTCTTCCGATCCGCTCTACGTCCTCGTTTTCAAGATCTTTCGACAGATACACGAGGTGCGGTACGCCGGTATTGATGAAGTGGCCCATGCGCAGGCCGCTCTCAAGCGGCACGGCGATGTTCATACGCAGACCGGCGGCGTCTGTAAGCCGGACCTTCACCGTGCCATGCTTCACCTGCGCATGGACGATGCCCGCGAGCGTCTCAAAGGCCATGTTCTTCTTCGCGATTTTTTTACTATAGGCGAACTGGGCAGCGCAGCGTGAGCCGTTGCCGCACATTTCGGCCTCGCTCCCATCAGCATTGAAGAACCGCCACTTGAAGTCCGCCTTTTTGGAGGGCACGATCACGATCAAGCCGTCCGCGCCCACAGAGAAGTGACGGCGGCAGACAGTCACCGCCAGGTCCCTCAGGTTCTTCCCTCTCAGGACACCCCGACGGTTGTCGATGAGGATGAAGTCGTTCCCACTCCCCTGCATTTTATAGAAAGGGATCTTTTTCATATAAACACCGCATGGTGCATGGAGCGCAGCGCATGGCGAAAAAAACGAAACGGCTTGACGCTATGCTCTCTGCGCTTTGCGCTCCGCCGTTATCCTTCGAGCCACCGAGGGATCTTCTCTCCTCGTATGAGGTCGTTGTAGGTTTCGCGCTCACGCACGATGTGATACTCGCTCCCCTTGACCAGGACCTCAGCTACCCGCGGACGGGAATTGTAATTCGACGACATGGAGAACCCGTAGGCCCCGGCCCCCATCACGGCAAGGAGTTCACCCTTCTTCATCTCGGGCATTTCCCGGTCCCTTGCCAGAAAATCGCCGGACTCGCAGATCGGGCCGACGACGTCGAGGACTGTCTTGGCAGCAGAAAGAGGCTCGATCACCGGTCGGATATCGTGATAAGCCTCGTAGAGGCTCGGCCGGATCAGGTCGTTCATACCCGCGTCCACGATGAGGAACCGTTTTTCTCCACTGTCCTTGTGAAAGAGAACGCTGGTCACGAGGATCCCGGCATTGCCCACAATGGCCCTCCCGGGTTCCATCACGAGCGTGCACGCGCAGTCCCTGAGCAACGGCTGGATCGCCTGCGCAATATCTTTCGGGAGCGGCGGGGTCTCGTCTTTGTAGGTGATGCCGAGGCCGCCCCCCATGTTAATATATTGAATCTCTATGCCGGCGGACTTGAGCTCTTTTACGAACCCCACAAGCTTCACGAGAGCGTCCACGAAGGGCTGGACTTCGGTGATCTGCGAACCGATGTGCTGGTGTACGCCGACCACCTGCACGTGGGGAAGGGACTTCGCCGTCTGATAATATTCAAGCGCCCGCTCGATGGGGATGCCGAACTTGTTTTCCTTGAGACCCGTGGAAATGTATGCATGGGTCTTAGGATCGATGTTCGGGTTCACGCGGAGGGCGATTCGCGCGGTGGTGTGCATATCGCCCGCGGCCTGGTTGAGCGCGGTGAGCTCCTCACCGGACTCTACGTTGAACATCAGGATGCCGACCTTGAGCGCGTACTCTATCTCGTCCCGACGCTTACCTACTCCGGCGTAGACGATCTTCTGCGGGTTGATCCCTGCGCGGAGGGCGCGGAACAGCTCGCCGCCCGATACGATGTCCGCACCGGCGCCTTCCCGGCCGAGCAGGCGGAGCACGGCGGTGTTCGAGTTGGACTTGAGCGCGAAACAGATGAGGTGGGGGACACCCGCGAGTGCTTTGTCGAAGGCCGCGAAGTGGTTCGCGAGCGTATGGCTGCTGTACAGGTAGAAGGGTGTACCGACCCGCTGGGCCACGGTCTTGACCGGCAGGCCTTCGCAGTATAGTTCTCCGTTCTTGTAGGCGAAATCATGCATAATGCACTCTCGTCCAAGTCGAACTTGGAAATTGAAACGGGGATAGTGTAAATTGCATTCCCAGGGTCCTCGCGAGCCCAGGACCGGTCCCCCTGGCGCCGTTGTTTCTCATTACCTCAGTTTCTCAACGGATGCCTGCTTTTCCTCAGACCAGTCACTTTCATTCCCGGCTTTGTCCACGGCCGTGACCCGGTAGTAATAGGTTGCGCCGCTCTTCACCGTCTCATCGGAGAAGGTGGTGCGGGTGAGAAGTTTGTCCGTGAGCAGCCTATAGTCCCCACCGCTCCTGGTTGAGCGGTACACGTGGTATCCCGCGAGGTCCTGTTCCTTGTTCTCATTCCAGAGGAGGAACGTCCTGGCCAGGCCCGGCACGACGGTGAGCCCCGTCGGCCTGGCCGGAGGCGTGAGGTCCCGGGGAGCGGCGGATGACTCATCCGAGTCGAGGCTCTCTTTCCCGGGGAGCGCCGGGCTGTCAACGGCACGTATCATATAATAATACGTTCTATCGTTCACGACCGCGGTGTCTTTATACGAATTCGTCCTGAGCGGCTCTTTGTTCAGGGGCGTTTCATCGTACCGGCCTTTTTCGGCTCCGCGGTATACATTGTATCCTACGAAGCCGTCGTACTGGCTGCCGTCCATGCGCGTGGTGACCGGTTCCCAGGTGACCTGGTTGAAGCCGTCGCCACCCCGCGCAGCGGGCCCCTTGGGGACCGCGAGCGACAACGACGGCGCAACGCGCACCTCATCGGACCATGTACTTATCCCGCCCCGCACGCTGAGTGCGCGGACCCGGTACCCGTACACGATCCCGTATTTCAGGTGACTATCGCTCCAGAAGACGCTACCGTCCCGCACCGATGCAGGCGAGGGGCTTGCCATATCGATCTCGCTGTAAAGCCTGTACCGGACCTTCTTCTGGTCGCGACCGAACTCGCCCCGGTAAATGCGGAACCGCCGAATGTCGGCGGGGCCCATGCTCTTTCCCTCGATGTTTCGCGTTGGTATGGGCCAGGACAGGACGGCGATAGTGTCCCTGGTCACGGCCTTGATATCCTTGACCGCTTCGGGCCTTGGACTGTCGGGCACCAGCGGCGACGACTTCCTTCCGCAGGCGCCGGTGGCCGTCAGTACAAGCACCAGGCACGCAGCAACGAACCGCCGAGAACGGGTATTCATCGCATCTTGTGCTTGAGCTTCTGGAGGCGCTTTTTCAAATTCGCCGGGGCCGTTCCCCCGTAAGAGGTACGCCTGCCCACGGACGCTTCGAGGGACAGTGAATCGTACACATCCTCACGGATCAGCGGCGAAAGTTTCCGGTATTCTCCGAGCGGCATGGTCCCGAGGCCGCACTCGAGATCCGTCGCGCGCAGCACCGCTTTGCCCACGACCTCGTGAGCCCGGCGGAAGGGCATGCCTTTCCGGACCAGATAGTCAGCAAGGTCCGTGGCCGTGATGAACCCGTCCTCCGCAGCCATCCTCATTGCGTCCCCGTGCACCGTGATGCTCGTGAGCATATTGCTGACAACCGAGAGGGTGAGCGAGACCGTGTCCGCGGCGTCGAAGACAGGCTCCTTGTCCTCTTGCATATCGCGATTGTACGCGAGCGGCAGTCCTTTCATGATCGTGAGGAGCGTCAAGAGGCTGCCGTATACCCTGCCGGTCTTGCCGCGCGTGAGCTCTACTACATCGGGGTTCTTCTTCTGCGGCATGATCGACGAGCCCGTCGTGAAGGAATCGGCGATTGTGATGAACCCGAACTCGGAAGTCGACCAGATGACGAACTCTTCGGAGAGGCGCGAGAGGTGCATCATGATCTGTGCGCAGGCCGCCGTGAACTCGATGGCGAAATCGCGGTCGGAGACCGCGTCAATACTGTTCTCGCACACGTTCCGGAAGCCGAGCAGCTTCGCGACAAGCTTCCGATCGATCGGAAGAACGGTGCCCGCGAGTGCGCCGGCGCCGAGCGGCATGACATCCACCCGGCGGAAGCAGTCTTCAAGACGGCCGCGGTCGCGGGCGAACATCTCGTAATACGCGAGCAGATGGTGGCCGAAGAGAACGGGCTGGGCGCGCTGGAGGTGCGTGTACCCCGGCATCACGACCTCTTGATATTGGTCCGCAAGATTCACGATGACCTTCTGAAGCGAGTCGAGGAGATCGTGGATTCCGGCGATTTCCTCGCGCAGGTACATGCGGAGGTCGAGCGCTACCTGGTCGTTTCTGCTCCGCGCCGTATGGAGCTTTCCGCCTACGGGGCCGATCTTCTGGATCAGCCGGTTCTCGATGTTCATGTGGATGTCTTCGAGCTCCACGCTGAACTCGAAGTCGCCCCTCACGATTTCCCTCAAGATATCTTCAAGCCCGCGGATGATCTTGCGCGACTCCGTCCCGGTAATAATGCCGGTCTTTCCGAGCATAGTCGCGTGCGCGATGCTGCCGGCGATATCGTACGGATAGAGCCGCCAGTCATAGGGAATCGAGGCGGTGAACTCCTCCACGAGCGCGTTCGTCGCATCGGTAAACCGGCCGCCCCAGGGTTTTGTCTTCTTCACGGACGTCTTTGATTTGGCTTTTTTAATAGTCTTTGTTTTCATTGCCATGTCTATTTACCGAAATTCCAAAACACCAGCGCCGAATCTCAAATAAGCTCCAAATATTCAATCTTAAAAAAAGTTGGATTTTGGTTATTGGATTTTGTTTAGGACTCGTTATTTGGTGCTTGCCTTGGCCCCTATCCTGAGCCTGAGAGCGTTCAGTCGGATGAAACCTTCAGCGTCCTTCTGATCGTACACCGTATCAGCCTCAAAGGTCGCGAGTTCGGGATTATAGAGGGAGACCGGCGATTTTCTTCCAACGGTGTCGCAGTTTCCCTTATATAACTTAAGCCGTGCAGAACCGGTCACATTTTTCTGGGCCTCGTCGATCGCGGCCTGGAGCATGGTGCGCTCGGGCGAGAACCAGTACCCGTAGTAGACGAGCTCGGCATATCGCGGGACCAGGCTGTCCCGTAAGTGCATTGCCTCGCGGTCCATGGTGATAGACTCCACGGCCCGGTGCGCGGCGTGCAGGAGCGTGCCTCCCGGGGTCTCATACACGCCTCGGGACTTCATGCCCACGTAGCGGTTTTCCACAAGATCCACGCGGCCCACGCCGTGCGCTCCGGCGATACGGTTCGCTTCAGCCAGGAGCGCGGCAGGGGACAGCTTCATTCCGTTGATGGCCACGGGGTTTCCAACCTCGTATGCCACCTCGATATACTCCGGTTGGTCAGGCGCCTTTTCCACCGGCACGGCCATCGTGTACATGTCGCGTGTGGACTCCATCCAGGGGTCTTCCAGTACGCCGCCTTCGTAGCTGATGTGCAGCAGGTTCCGGTCCGTGGAGAAGGGTTTGGACTTGGTGGCGGTCACCGGGATCGCGTGCTTGTTCGCATAGGCGATCAGCTCCTCGCGGCCCTTCATGGCCCACTCGCGCCAGGGGGCGACGATTGTTACGTCCGGCTTGAGCGCGAAATAGGTGAGCTCGAACCGTACCTGATCATTCCCCTTGCCTGTGGCGCCGTGGCAGACCGCGTCCGCATGCTCCGACTCGGCGATCTCGATCTGGCGCTTGGCAATGAGCGGTCGCGCGATGGACGTCCCGAGGAGATACCGGCCTTCGTACACTGCGTTCGCCCGGAGCATGGGAAACACGAAGTCCCTTACGAATTCTTCGCGCAGGTCATCGATGTAGATCTTGCTCGCCCCGGTCTTGATCGCCTTGTCCCTGAGCGGCTCGAGCTCCTCGCCCTGGCCGATGTCGGCGGTAAAGGCGATCACTTCGCAGCCGTAGGTCTCCTTGAGCCAGGTGATGATGACCGATGTGTCCAGACCGCCGGAGTACGCCACGACGATTTTTTTTATGGTCTGCTTCATCTAAGGAAGGGAAAGTCCTCTCGGAAATCCAAAGTTCAAAATCCAAATGTCAAATCAAACTCAAATGACAAAGAATGGAAATTTGCGCTTTCCCGGTTCATTTGAACTTTGAGCGTTGCTCCTTGAACTTGGTTTTACTTCGGCTCCACGATCTTCACCTTCATCGTGATCCGCTCGTTCGGGTTATCATTCGGGTCCCGTGGCTGGGACACGATCTTGTCCACAACCTCTATGCCGCTCTCCACCTCACCGAAGACGGTGTACTGCTTGTCAAGGAAGGACGAGTCCTTTACGCAGATGAAGAATTGCGAACCAGCGCTATCAGGATGGCCCGCCCTGGCCATGGAGAGCGTGCCGCGTTTATGGGGTTTGTCGTTGAACTCGGCCTTGATGGTGTATCCGGGGCCGCCCTGGCCGTGCTTGCTCTTGTTGGGGTCCTTCGAGTTCGGGTCACCTCCCTGGATCATGAAGCCGGGGATCACCCGGTGGAAGATTGTCCCGTCATAGAAGCCCTTTTTGGCAAGATCGATGAAATTTTTCACGTGCCCGGGGGCGACATCCGGGAAAAACTTCAACGTGATATCGCCGAACTTTGTTTCAATGATAGCTTTTGTCTCTGACATTTTATTAATCTCCCCTTTTTTTACCACGATGGTTTTCGGCGCCGGCATGCCTTGCTGTGCATGGGCGGCAACACTCATGCAAATACCAATAAATACAGCAAAAAATAAACGGAATGTTCCCATGCTAAGCTCTCCTCCTGCGAAAACGGGATGATGGTGCCGAGAAACGGCTGAAGATGTACTGTTTTACCAGAAACCCTCGTGGATGTCAAACAAAACAAGAGTCCCGGGAAGTGCATTGACGAAGCAGGGACAGTGCTGGTATACTGATACTATTCGTGGGTGGAGAAGAGGTGTCTGATGACGGGCCAGACGGGTGAAAAAAGAGGGTTTATCAGGATCCCGTTCAATACCAAGGTGGAGGTGCGGGCGCAAGGACGGACAATCCGATCGCTCGAGGGAATCAATCTCAGCATGAGCGGGATCCGGCTGACCACGGGCGATGCGGTCCCGGTCGCTGAAACCCCTTGTCAGGTCAAGATCACCCTGTCGGCGTCAGAGGACCGCTTGCTCATCGAGGCAAACGGAAAGGTGATCCGGTCGGAGCCCGGCAGCCTGGCGGTCGAATTCATGGAGCTTGATCTGGACAGCTACCATCATCTTCGGCAGATCATCCTGAACAATGCGGACGACCCGGAAAAGGCGGAGAAGGAGTTCATGGCCCACTGGGGGATCAGGGAGACGCGTTGTTAACGACGGCACGGAGCGGATTCGCCTGCCTTTTTCCCGGCTGGCGACGCTTGCCGGACATGCCGGAGAAAGGCGCCTTTCCTTTTCAATTATTTTCTGATACTATGCTCATGAACGATTCGGCAACGTAACTTCAAACAACGAGAAAGGAGATTTATATGGTGCAGAAGGCAAGCAGCAAACTGACGGATATGCTGAACCGGGCAATCGCCCGCGAGATCCAGGTGAGCGTGCAGTACATGTGGCAGCATGTGATGGCAAAGGGGCTGGAGTCGGCTGAGATCGCCGATGTTTTTGAGGAGGTGGCGATCGCGGAGATGAAGCACGCCGAGAAGATCGCGGAGCGTATCTTCTACTTCGACATCACCCCCACGACAAAGCCCGACCCCATTAAGGTCGGCGGCACGCTCAAAGAGATGCTGGAGTATGACGCAAAGGCCGAGGAAGAGGCGATCGACCTCTATAAAGAGATCATCAAGCAGGCCGCATCAGAGGGTGATTCCACGACACGACTGCTCTTCGAGCAGATCCTTGCGGACGAGGAAGACCATCACGATACGTTCACGACCCTTCTCGGAAAGTAGTTTTATTATTACCTTATCGGCGCCCG
>JBGPIG010000002.1:0-22586 GCA_041484745.1 Nitrospirota bacterium
CTCGTGAAGCTTGAGAAGCGCGCTGTCCGGTTCCTGAAGGCCCGGGGGCATCGCACCCTTGCCATTCCGCCGGACTCTGACCGCAAAAAGGGCACGTGCATCTCGAAGCTCTACTCCCTGTTCAACCACAAGATGGCGGCTACCTCGGCGGGGCTGGGCTGGATCGGAAAGAATGGGCTTCTCATCAGCGCCGACTACGGGCCGCGCCTGTCGCTCGTCACGGTATTGACCGATGCCAGGCTCCGTCCCGATGCGCCGATGGAGCACAGCTTGTGCGGCGGCTGCGCTCTCTGCAGGGAGCACTGCCCTTCGAAGGCCATAATCGGATCTGAATGGTCCCGGTCCTCGCCCTTTGTCGAACTCGTGAAGCTCAGCGCCTGCAGAAGCCATAAGACGAGCAAGCGGCAGACCGCGGGCAAGCCCAATTGCGGGTTATGCATAAACATCTGCCCCTATGGGAGGAAAGAACCGACGTCTCACCACAGAGGCACAGAGACACAGGGGAAGACCGAGCAAAGTTGACAGGAAGGACAATCTCTTTACAAAGGGCGCTTCTCAGAAGGATGCGATTTCATTGTTATGGTGTAAATCCTGTCAAGGCTGAAATCCCGCTAAAATGGCGCAGAGTTTTCTCCGTGTCTCTGTGGTGAATTTTGATTCAGCAATTATGGAGGCAGCATGTTGAAGAAACACAAGGTCATATTCCAGCCCTCGGGCAGGCGCGGCGAGATCGAGGAAGGCAAAACCATTCTCGAGGCCGCCCAGTCCCTGGGTGTTGACATCGAAGGGCTCTGTGGCAACAAGAAGGTCTGCGGCAAGTGCAAGGTGAGGATCGAGGAAGGCTACTTCGAGAAGGACAACATCGACTCGGGAATGGCCCACCTCTCACCGCTGACCGAGGCGGAGAAGAAGCATATCAAGCCCGATGACGGGCCGGGCATCCGGCTGTCCTGCACGGCCGAGATCCACGGCGACGTCAAGGTGTTCGTCCCCGAGCGGTCGCGTGCCGGAAAGCAGGTCGTGCGCAAGGCCGCTAAAGAGCTCACGATCAGGCTCGATCCGGCGGTAAAAAAATACAACGTCATTCTTGAGCCTCCCAAGCTCCACGACATGACCACGGGAGACTGGGAGCGCGTGCTCAGGTCACTTGAAGACAACTACGGCCTGAAGGGGCTCACCTTCGATTATCTGGTCCTGAAGGACCTCCAGGACATCCTGCGGAAGGGGGAATGGAAGGCAACGGCCACGGTCTGGATGGACAAAGAGATCGTCAAGATGGAGCCGGGCTTTGTCGAGGCCAGCTACGGCCTTGCCGTGGACGTGGGCACAACGACCTGCGTGGGCTATTTGACGGACCTGAACACAGGCAAGGTCGTGAACACCGAATCCATGATGAACCCCCAGGTGCCCTATGGCGAAGACGTGATGTCGCGCATTACCTACGCCATGAGCAATCCCGGCGGTCTGGAGACCATGCAGAAGGCGATCATCCAGGGTCTGAACGAGATCATCGAGCGCGTCGCCGTAGAAATAAAAAAGGACGACCCGAACCCCGGGTACGTGATCGACGACCTGACGATCGTATTCAACACCGCCATGCACCACATCTTCCTGGGCCTGAACCCCGAATATATCGGCCGCTCGCCGTTTATTCCCGCGGTCCAGAGCTCGCTTGACCTCAAGGCGCGCGATCTCAGGCTCAAGATCAACCCATCGGCCTACATCCACGTGCTGCCTATCGAAGCAGGCTTCGTGGGCGCGGACAACGTGGGTGTTCTGATCGCGGAGGAACCCTACAACCAGGACGAGATGGTCTTGATCATCGACATCGGCACGAACGGCGAGCTGCTCATGGGCAACCGGAACAAGGTCTGCTCCACGTCCTGCGCAACCGGCCCGGCCTTCGAAGGCGCCCAGATAAAGTTCGGCATGCGGGCCGCACCCGGCGCCATCGAGACGGTGGAGATCGACCCCGTGACGAGGGAACCGCGCTATAAGGTCATCGGCAAGGCGGATTGGCACACCCACATCGAATCCGTGAACGCAAAAGGCCTCTGCGGTTCAGGCATCATCGGGGTTGTGGCGGAAATGTTCAAGGCGGGCATCATTGACAAGAGCGGCCGGTTCGTCATGGACCTCGGCACAAATCGAGTACGAAAAGACGCTGACAACAGACCGGAGTACGTACTCGCCTGGGCCGCGGAGACATCCATCGGTCATGACATCACGATCACCCAGGGTGACGTACGCGCGCTCCAGCTGGCCAAAGGGGCGCTCTATGCAGGCGCAAAACTGATGATGAAACGGCTCGGCATTACCAAGCTCGACCGCGTGATCCTGGCGGGCGCCTTCGGGAGCCATATCGACAAAGTTGCCTCGCTCACGCTCGGCATGTTCCCGGATTGCCCCCTCGACATGGTCTACGCCGTGGGCAATGCCGCCGGCGATGGTTCGCGCATAGCGCTTTTGAACCGGGACAAGCGGCGCGAAGCGAACGAACGGGCCCGCTGGGTCGAGTTCGTCGAGATCGCCACGGACCCGGCGTTCGAGAAGGAGTTCATGCAGGCCATGCACATCCCGCACATGAAGGACAAGTTCCCGAACCTGAAGGAGCTCCTCATCAAGCAGGGGAGCACGGTGGAGATCAAGGGGTAACCTGAGTGCGGATTGCGGGATAGAACTGCAAGATGTAAATCTTTGACACAGATAAAGGCGGATTGTTTATGAAAAGGCATGATCAAGATTTTGATCTATCCACCGTATCATAGGTGATCGGCATTGATCCGTGTCAAGGGATCTTCGTTGCTGCATTTCTTTCGGGATCGGAACAATTATGACCAAGGTGATTGTTAATTCAGGCGCATGCGGTTTCACGGTCACCATAAAGGCTGTGAAGGGAAAGGACAAGAAGATCGCCCTGTCCCTGGACACGGCCTGCGAGATGGTGCAGAAGATGCTTGCCGACATTTCAAGCGTGGATCAGAGGGTGACGCTCACGGGTTTCCGTGATAACCCGGTCTACCTGTCCGCGGCGAAACATCTCAAGCACGTTGCCTGCCCGGTGCCTTCCGCTATCCTGAAGGCCATCGAAACAGAAGCGGGCATGAATGTGTCGAAGGACGTCCGCATCGAGTTCGTCCGCGAGAAATGACGGAACCGACTGCCGTCCCCGTATCTCGCATGAGGCCGATGTGTTATACTGATATCATCTCTTTGTGAATGGGCGGCCCAATGGGTACGATATTGATCATTGCCGCGTATGGCGTGTATGCGGCGTTCTGGATACGGTTCTTTCTGCATGCGCTGCTCTGGTGGAAGGCTGTGGCGCGTCCCGCTTCGTTCGCAGGGCCGGCGCCGCCGTCATCGGTCAAGGCCTGTGCATTATCGGTACGGGACGTAGTCCTCTTCTGGAGGCTCTTAATGGTCAACCCCGCGCTGTGGTTCGGCGAGTGGGTGTTCCATGTCTCGTTCCTGCTCGTGGTCCTGCGGCATCTGCGGTTTTTTTTCTCCACCGTCCCGGAGTGGGTATGGTGGTTTCAGATTCCCGGACTGATCGCCGGCTATGTCCTTCCTCTGTCCCTGGTATATATCCTCATCATCCGGCGGTTCTCCGTCCAGGAAAAATATTCCTCGCCTGTCAACATGGTCCTGCTGGTCCTGCTGCTCGCGATCAGTTCACTCGGCCTTCTTATGAGCACGTTGTTCATGATCGATGTCGTCATGGTAAAATTGTTCATCCAGGGGATCTTGAGCTTCTCTTGGGCCGTGGTACCGGACAGCCTCTTGTTCCTGCTGCATTTTTCCCTGGTCCTGGTCCTGGTCCCCTTACTTCCGACCCACATTCTGACCGCTCCGCTGGTGATGCTGGAGGCGGAAAAAAGGAAACTGGCGCTTCCCCTGGTGATGCATGAAAAATAAACGTTCATTTACGGAAGAGCTTTCCCCAAAGCAGGTCCTGGAGCTCGACGCCTGTACTCAATGCGGCGAGTGCCTGAAACACTGTCCGGTCCAGGCGGTGACGGGAAACGCGGCCGTGTCGCCTCCGGAGAAGATCCGCATGTTCCGTGAGTTTATCCGGTCCACGGACGGCCTCAAGGCGAGACTCTTTGGCACAGGCAAGACCGACCGCAAGCTCCTCGAGGACTTTGCAAAGGCCGTGTACGAGTGCACCACCTGCGGCGCCTGCGGGCAGAACTGCCCCGTCGGCATTTTCACGCAGCGGCTCTGGCCCATGCTCAGAAAAGAAATGGTGAAGCGCGGCCTTGGCCCGATCGGTGTTCAGGCCGACATGCCGCAGGCGATCATGAATTCCGGCAATCCCTACGACAAGCCCGCATCCGAACGATACAAACCGTGGTTCCCCGAGAACGTGAGAGTCGCCGAGCGGGCTGACATTGCTTACTATGCCGGCTGCACGGGCGCTTATGAGGCGCAGCCCATGGTGCGCGGCGACGTGGTCGTCCTGAACGCGATCGGCGCACCCTTCACCATGCTGCCGCCGGAGGAAGAGGTATGCTGCGGCTTTCCGCTTTTCATCACGGGCCAGCACGATTTGCTCGAAGACCTGGTCAAGCGGCTGGTGGCGGGATACGAGGCAAGGGGCGTAAAGACGCTGGTCTGCTCCTGCCCCTGCTGCGTGAACATCATGAGCAGGGACTGGCCCGCGTTCTATGGGCGTGAGCTTCCCTTTACGATCCGGCATATCACGCAGTTCGTTGCCGGCGCGATCAAGGCGGGAACGCTCCGTATCACGAAGGAACTTCGCGAGACCGTGATCTATCACGATCCCTGCTATCTCTCAAGGGGCGTGGGCGTGATCGAGGAGCCGCGCGACGTTCTCAGGAGCATTCCCGGCGTTAACGTCATCGAATTCGAGCGCCACGGCCTGAACTCGCGGTGCTGCGGCTCTGGCGGCGCTGCGCGTAAGGTGTACCACGAGAACGCCATCAAGATGGGCAGACAAACGATCGACGAGGCAGTGGCGAAGAAGGCCGACCGGCTGATCTTGAGCTGCCCGGCATGCTACGCCAAGGTGAACGAGGCGATGCGGGGATACGAGAAACAAATCCGGATCACGGACATCATGGAGCTGGTGAGCGGGTTGATAACAGAACAAGAGAAAAAATGAAATCTGCCGTAGAGGCGCAGAGACACGGAAATCCTATCCGCAGATTTCGCAGATGGCGCAGATTACATCTTAAAACAAGAGTATGGGCCGGTTTAATTAAATCTGTGAAATCTGTGTAATCTGCGGACGGATCTTGGCCTTTATCCGTTTTCTTCCGTAGTTACAAATCCATCTTGGTTGTGAGGGGCATTCATGAGCCATTTTTCCATTCAATGCAGAAACTGCGGGAAGATACTTGAGAACACCTACTGCGCTTTTTGCGAGCACTGCAAAGACGCGCTCCTTGTTACCAAGTATAAAGATGCGCGCTTCGCTGAACGTGCCGCTGAGGGCGTGTGGCGTTTTAACTGGCTTCCGGTCCATGAGCCGAAGATCGTGCAGCCCGGCCCCCTGGTGTACCGCTCCGAGGGCCTTGCAAAACACTTCGGCCTTACCGACCTGCATATCGCCTTTAACGGGTACTGGCCGGAGAAAGGCGCGCTTCTTGAAACCTGCACGTTCAAGGAGTTCGAAGCCGCGGTCGTTCTTCAAAACGCGAGGGAGAATGGGGTGGAAGGTCTGATCGTGGCCTCGGCCGGCAACACTGCCCGGGCCTTTGCGCATCTCTCTGTGGTGACGAGATTCCCCGTCGTCATCGTGGTCCCAAGCATGTGTCTCGAAGAAATGTGGTACCTTGAACATTCTTCTTCTGTGCCGACCCTTGCCGTAGGTGACGGCGATTATGCGGACTCCATAGACGTCGCCAGAAAAATCGCCCTGTCTTCGGGCTTTCCCTTTGAAGGCGGCGTGAAGAACATTGCCAAGCGCGACGGCCTGGGAATCGTCATGCTCGAAGCCGTGTCGAAGATCGGTAAAATGCCCGACCATTACGTCCAGGCGGTCGGCAGCGGGACAGGCGCCGTGGGCGGCTGGGAAATGGCCGAACGCTTTGTGAACGACGGCAGGTTCGGCTCGCGGTTGCCGATCCTGCATCTGGGGCAGAACCTGCCCTTTGCGCCGATGCTGCACGCCTGGGAAAAACAAAGCCGCGCCCTGTTCCCCGAAGATCTGGATCCGGAATTGATCTCCCGGATCACCACACGGGTCCTTTCCACCCGCTATCCCGCGTACTCGGTCAAAGGAGGCGTTTTCGATGCCCTTACCGCGACGAACGGGAAGATGTACGGCATTGAAAATGACGCCGTGTATGCAGGCATGAAATTGTTCCTCGCTGCAGAAAGCATCGATATCGTTCCCGCATCGGGCGTAGCCGTTGCCGTGCTCGACGAGGCGGTGAGGAAAGGCGCGATCAAAAAGCGCGACACCGTGCTCCTGAACATAACCGGGGGCGGTGAAGCGAGATTAAGACGGCACAAAAAGACCCACGCGGTTGTGCCGCAATTCATCTCCAAGAACGCAACCGGGAAAGATATCGAGGAGCTGCTGTGCCACGTCCTGAAGAACAGCTCATAACCATTCTCAAAAAGCACGGTGTCGACTTCACCGCTACCTTGCCCTGCGAGAAGTTCAAGACTTTTCTCGAAATGGTGGGTCGGGATTTCATGCATGTGCCCCTGACGCGGGAGGAAGAAGGCGTGGGCATCTGCGCCGGAGCGGCGCTTTCCGGCAGGCGGCCGGCCATGTTCGTCCAGAGTTCCGGCATCGGGAACATGGTCAACGCCCTACTCTCGCTGACCGCATTTTACGAACTGCCGCTGGCCTTGTTCGTGAGCCGACGGGGGATCTATCAGGAAAAAATCGAGGCACAGTTCCCCATGGGCCAAAGGCTCCCCGCGATCCTGGCAGGCGCCGGCATCGCTTATACGGAAATAAACAGCAGCAAAGATTTCAATGCCGTGGATCGCGAACTGTCGGATGTTTTTGGCAGGAATAAGATACACGCGTTCCTGCTCAGTCCAGCGATATGGGAAGGGTCCGAGTGCGGCGGTAAGAGTTCGGAGCTTGGAGTTCGGCGTTCGGAATGTGGAGCTACGAGTTCGGAGTCAGGAGTTCGGAGTTTGGTGGGTAAACTAACCCGGTACGACATCATCAAAATTATTGCCCCGTATCTTGAAGGCAAGGTCGTGGTGAGCAATCTCGGCTGGCCATCCAAGGAGCTTTACGCAATCAAACACCAGCCCTCGAATTTTTACATGCTCTGCAGCATGGGCATGGTTACGCCCATCGGGCTCGGCATCGCGCTCACGTCATCGAAAGAAGTCGTCGTCATCGACGGCGATGGCAGCCTGCTCATGAATCCCGGCACGCTCGCTACTGCTGCTTATATCTGCCCTCGTAATCTGACTATTTTCGCTATCGATAACAGCGTTTACGGCTCTACTGGAAACCAGCCGACGCTGACAGGTGCTTGTGTTGATCTGGAAGTTGTTGCTCGGGGATTCGGTTTTAGAAATACGCTTAACGTGGCGGCTGAACAGGAATTGGTCGAGGTAATGAAGAATCCGCGAGAGGGGCTTACCTTTATTCATGCACTGGCGGTCCCGGGAAACAAGGACGTGCCGAATATCCCCGTGCATCATCTGGAGATCAGGAAACAGGTGCAGGCATTTCTAAGGCCCATTCGGTAGCGCAAATGCAGTACCTTTGGGCCTAGCTGCTTGTTCCTGACCTATAATTTCCCCGTCTTCTGGTACTCCTGAACATAGACCTTGATGGCCCTCAAGATCATCCAGTCCATTGTAACGCTATTGTCCTTCGCTATCTGGATCATCGCATCGATCGAGTCCTTATCGATTGCGGGCATGCCGGACGTCTGCGGCTGAGGTTGAGCAGCTTCTTCGCCCATGCCGAGGTCCGCTCCGGGCGTCCGCTTGAGATATTCCCGTCGGAGAATCTCCTTGAGGCCCTTGACATCGCCGCTCTCGATCGCCTTTCTCACATCCTCAGGCACTTCCGCTGCTGGCGTTATTTGTTCCTCGGCCCCGGCTGCCTCCGATGGCACGGGCTGTTGTTCCTGCGCCGGAGACGGAGAGGCCGCCGGTCCGCCACTCATAGGCAGCATACCGGTCATGCCCATCATCATCGATGTCAGGTTCCTTGCATATTCATTGTCCGGCAGCTCCCGCTTGATAAACTCGTCAAGCTTTCCTTCTGCCATGGCTGCAGCCATTCGGTCGGCAATCAGTGTGGACTGATCATCTTCCTCTTCAAAACGCTTCTTGCTGCCAAAAGCCTTGTTCGGCGGCTTTGGTAGTGCCTTGTCTTTATCAGCCATTTGATTTTGCCTCCTGATGTGTCTGGTTGCAATACCATATAACATGGCAACGCCAATGTCAAGATTGCGTTGAAAACAACGCGTTCAGCACCTTCCGGGTAATATTCCATACGAGACAGGAGTATCTTGACAAGCGCTCGTTAGCTTGGTACATTGTGCGAAAGAGGAGGAGGATGCGTTTGACAGACATACTTCCTGAAACCAAGGTCTTCAATGCCTGCCGCGCCTTGTTCGGCCCAAGGATCGAGCCCTCAAGAATTTTCCTCGCCTCACTCCAGCCAGGAGAGGTCAAATCGGCCTACCGCAGAAGGGCAAAGGAGACACATCCCGACCTTTTTTTCGGGAAGGACCCCTGGTTCCAGAAAAGAAAGTCGGAGCAGTTCCAGGCAGTGCTTGAATCATATAACCTTGTCCAGGAATTTTTCCGACAACGCGATGCTCCGCACCGGGCTTCATCAAAATACACTGCGCAACACCAGAAGCCGGAGGAAAAACCGCACGCAAGGACAACGAACGCCCGCCCTGAATCGAAAAAAGCAGAGGCTTGGCCCTATGACAGCCCCATCCCCCACCTTCACCTGGAAATCGGCCGCTATCTCTATTACCGGGGAAGGATACCGTATGGCGCTCTTATTAAAGCCCTGTCCTGGCAGCGAAGCCATCGTCCGTCCATCGGTGACATTGCCGTGCGCTGGGGCTGGCTCAACCAGCATACCGTTCTTCGCATACTCAACTTCAGGGGACCGCTCCGTCTCTTCGGGGAGCGGGGGGTCCATCTCGGGATATTCTCGCCTTTTCAGGTCAGGACCCTCCTCGCGTTTCAGCGGACCCGGCAGAAAAAAATAGGCCAGTATTTCGTGGAAAAAAACCTGCTCTCTCACGCTGAGATGGAGCGAATGGTTGCGGAGATGAAGAAACATAATGCCTGGATCAACCTGCCGAGGGTGAGAGTGTGATCCTGGTTAAGTCTGCTTTTCAGTTGCAGGAAATACGCAGAAGGGGTACACTGTCCGGACTCTAAGCAGGTACCCAGTACCAGGGAAATCAATGTTCGCGCCCGGCGCGGTGGCACAGCTTAACGATTATCGACAAGGAGAACCTCATGACACAGGCGAAGCAAGGCGACACAGTTCAAATACATTATACCGGCAAGCTGGATGACGGGACAGTCTTCGACTCCTCCCGCGAACGGCATCCCCTGCGGTTTACTATCGGCAAGGGGCAGGTCATTGCGGGTTTCGACCGTGCGGTGGAGGGAATGAACGCCGGTGAAACAAGGACAACGAGGGTCCCCGTGGACCTCGCTTACGGACAGCGGCGAGACGACATGATCGTAACCATGAACCGCAGCCAGCTGCCGCCGGACCTTGACCCGCAGGTCGGACAGAGGCTCGAGATTACGCAAGCCGACGACAAGAATATCCTGGTTACCGTAACGGACGTTTCCGACTCTACCCTCACCCTTGATGCCAACCATCCCCTGTCCGGGAAAGACCTGACCTTCGAGATCGAGCTTATCGCGATTGTATAAGTAGAGTCTGTATTATTTAATTGACTATTCTCAAACGTACGTCATTCCAGCGAAGACTGGAATCCGGTCTTTTCAAAATCTTCTGGATGCCGGATCAAGTCCGGCATGACGAAAACGGACATTAACATACAGATTCTAATTAGCGATCGCCAAATATTCTTCTGTTGAATGTCCCCTCCCCCGGTTCGAAATCAAGACCGTTGTCTGAGAACGCACGCTTTGTCGGCAAGAGGATCCTCCGGTTTATAGAACAATATTGGAAGACCTTATTGACCTCTACGAAGCGTGGGTTGTAGAACACCCCCGCTTCTTCGTGCTATTTTCGAATGCCGAGGGCACAGGTGCCTTCACTCATGATATGCCGCGCTGATAGCATTATGGGTCAGTGCAGACAGGTTTTTTCGCGTCTGGTGGGCCTGAACCTTGATGGTCTTGAGGGAGATGATCTCCACGTCGATGGACTTGAGTGCCAGGAGTTTGGGAAAGTGTTTGAAGAATGTTGTGCCGCCATAGTAGAAGACTGCGTCCCGGTTGTGCGCCGTCAGTCGCTCGCTGTTTACCCTTGTGTAGCGAAGACAGACCGGTGAAATGCCGGCATGAGCGATGATGGCCGAATCAAACAAAGAATGTTTAAACGGCTGCACGAGGTCGCCGTTCGATGTTGTGCCTTCAGGAAAGAGCACGACGGGCAAACCCTGGCCAAGCACGCGTGTGATCAGCCCTATCTCCTGTTTCAAACCCGATGCTTTCCTGCGCTCCACAAAAATGCAGCCACTGAGCCGGGCAAGTGTGCCGAGCAGCGCGGTATTCTTCAGCTCCACGGAAGTGATGAACACTGAAGGTATGAGCGAGGACACGACAAGGACATCGACGTAAGAAAGATGGTTCGAGACGATGAGGTGTACGGCACCGGTTTTGCGCAGGTGTTCCCGGTGTTTCACATGCACGCGGACCCCGAGCAGGAAGAGAAAAATCCGTGCGAAGTATGAGGATATCCGGACCGCAATAGCTCGTTTCGTTTTCGGAAGAGCGGGCAGAAGGAAAATGATGCCCGAGATGAAAATGAATAAGAGGAGAAGGGGGGCGATCCCCAGCCATTTGAGGAGCGCTCTCATAGGGTGTGCTATTGCTCCAGATTCATGGTGTGTATTACAGCGGTTCCGCTTCGACCGATGCACCTGTCAACTGATTATTGCATATGCCCTCGCGAATTTCAAATGAAAAAGCCCGGCCACTCGCCTTTACAGGGGCGGGAACAGCGGCTATACTTTAAATAGGAACAACTCTGCATGGTACGATAGTTATCGGGGGAAGGAGAGCGTCTATGAGCGTGATGGTGGAATTTAGCGTAGTCGCGGTGGGAAAGGGGCCGAGTCTGAGCCCTGTCGTCGCGCGCGTTCTTAAAATTGTTGTCGACAGCGGGGTACAGTACAAGGCAACCCCCATGGGTACCGTGCTCGAAGGAGAGTGGCATCCGGTTATGGCGGTGGTCAAAAAATGCCATGACGAAGCCATGAAGGATTCGGAGCGTGTCCTGACCAATATCAAGATCGACGACCGCAGGGGGAAGGAGCTGCGGATGGAGAGCAAGCTTGTGTCGGTGGAGCAGAAGCTCGGGATCAAGCTCAATAAATAGCGAGAGAGGTGGGCCATGAACAGCACGAAGAATGCAAGCGGTTCCGCAGAGCGGCTCAAGATACAGGAGAAGGCCCTGTCGAACCTTGCCGATACGCTGAAGAAGTACAAGGTCGAATCGGCTGAGGAGATCAAGGACATCCAGGCGGAGCTCAAGGCGCTTAAGCTGTTCCTTTCGCGGAACATTCCCGCGTTCAAAAAGGAGTTTCCCGAGATCCAGCGGAAATTGAAATAGCGGGTCTTGCCAGGCGTTCTGTTGGTACTAAGGAGGCGATTTCTATGAAGACCGTCGCGAAGACACAGAAGGCGTATAGGCTTTCCTACAAAAAGAAGTCAGCTACAACGGATTCCTATCTTCCGAGGGGTGCGAGCCGTAAGATATCCGTGTGCGAGGGGTGCCGCGCGGTGTACATGAACAAGCGGTGGTATGCGGGAAGTGATGTCGACGAGACTGCGCTTAGGAACCCTGAAGCTGCGAAGATCGTCTGTCCGGCATGCCTCAAAATCCGCGATAATTTCCCCGGAGGCATCGTGACGTTGAAGGGAGACTATGTGCTCCCGCACAAGAAGGACCTGATGAAGCTCATAAAAAATGAAGAGGAACGCGCGCGCGGGTTGAATCCCCTCGAGCGCGTGATGTCGGTGAAGGAGAACGGTTACGGCAGCCTCGTCATCTCCACGACGAACGAGAGGCTGGCGCAGCGGCTCGGCAGGGCCATCAAGAAGGCATTCCACGGCGTGGTGGCATACAACTGGTCGCATGACAACAAGCTGGTGAGGGTTGATTGGGTGCGGGCAGTGTAAGCGGTTGGATGCTCGCTGATTAGTGACAAGCGGCATAAAGACAAGGCCGATTTCGATGAGGAAGGACTGTTCCCAGGACAAAACACTGGCCAACGGGAAAGGGAAAATAGCTTCATAAGTGAGGTGCGTTGTGGCGTCGATCATCAAGGTTACGACGTGCTCGGAACTCATCGGCGTGAACGAGGAATATCTCTTGAGAGACGCTGACTGCTTTATTTCAGGGTGAAGGCACGATGTATTGTCATATATCTTATTCTTCCCCCGACTTTTTTTTTATTGAATTCAGATACTCCTCCCACTCCAGAGGCAGGAGATATTTCTTTTTGGTGTTGCAGTCCTTGCACGCGGGAACGATGTTTCCCTGCACAGACTTCCCGCCGCGAACGATCGGGACCAGATGGTCCATGGTCAGTTCCGCGGGTTTGAACTTTTCTCCGCAGTAGTAGCAGACCCCGTTCGAACGTTTCCGTTTCCACCACTGCGAATCCCGAAGCTCACGGGCCTTTGTTTTTTCCCGTCTGATATGTTCTTCGTCAACGGCAATGAAATAGTCGGTCATAGTATAGAAAAGGGGGTCAGCTCGGTAGCCCTAACAGGTCCTGATCACCATCTGTATGCTGGCTTCTGACGGCTGACTCTGCTGCATGGTAACTTATACTACCGATTTCCCTTCCGATTGTCACGATAAAAAAAGATTTCAGCCGAGCCCACGCCCCACCACGTAACATCTCAAAAACTAATATTTTTCTTGACATTAATTATAGTGAAAGATATACTTTGCCAAGCAGGTGGTATAAAGTGGGAAGCGGTGGGTATTGCTGGGGGGATGATGTTCCGGGGCAGTTTTGAACATACTGTTGATTCCAAGGGGAGGGTGAGCGTTCCGTCGCGGTTTCGCGATATTATTGCGGACCGCTATGACGGCAGGCTTGTGCTCGCGATGGACTATGACAAATGCCTCACGGTCTACCCGCTCGAGGAATGGGAAAAGCTCGAGGAGAAGATCAGGACCCTCCCCACGATGAAAAAAGAGGTCAAAGACTTCATGAGGTTCCTGCTTGCTTCGGCTACGGAGTGTGAGCTCGACAAGCAGGGCCGCATCCTGATCCCGTTTGTGCACCGCGAGCACGCGGGTATCACGAAGAACGTGATGCTCGTAGGAATCATCGACAAGGTAGAGATATGGGACGCGAAGGCGTGGGAGGCACGAAATTCTCAGAACGGTGACAAGATCGGCGAGGCGCTCGCCGCACTGGGCCTATAGCATGGAACCGAAACTCAAAGTATATCAGATGAACCTGGAAGGCGAGATCGATGTCGCGAAGATGATGGAAATCAACCGCGTCATCGGCCAGCTGATCAAGGGCGAGATGTACGGCCTGATACTGAACTTTGAGTCCGCGGAGCATATTCACTTCACGATCCTTCCTATGCTGGTGGAGGAGAAAAAGCGGCTCCAGTCTTTTGGCGGGGACATCCGACTTGCGGGGATGTCGGACTACCTCAAGAACATTTTCCGCACCACCGGAGTGCTCGAGGAGTTTCAGGTCTTCGATACGGCGCAGCTTGCCGCTAAAAGCTTCGGTGTGGCCAAGCCCGCGACGAATTTGCCGCTGGGGCTGTGAAAGTTCAGAGTTTAGAGTCCGGAGTTCAGAGTGAGGAGTAAAAAGTCAACAGAAGCAAATAAGGCAGAAAACAATACTCCGAACTCCGAACCCCTGACTCCAAACGTAGTGCACACGCCCGTTCTCCTCCAGGAAGCCGTTGACCTGCTTGCACCGAAGGCGGGCGGAGTGTACGTAGATGGGACGCTCGGCGGCGGCGGGCATGCAGCGGAGATGCTGAAACGGTCGTCACCCGACGGCGTATTGATCGGTATGGACCAGGACACCGAAGCCGTTGAGCGATGCGTGGCGAACCTCGCTGCGTATGGTGACCGGGCCATCATCAGGCAGGCGAATTTTCGGGACATCCCGGCGGTCCTGTCGGAACTCAGATACGAAACGGTGGACGGGGTCCTGCTGGACCTTGGTATGTCGTGGTTTCATCTCAAGACCTCGGAGCGTGGCTTCAGCTTCATGCTGGATGGCCCGCTCGATATGCGCATGGACAGGAGCAGGCCGCAGACGGCCGCGGATCTGGTGAATACGCTCTCCCATGCAGAGCTTGCGAAGCTCCTCCGCGAGTATGGCGAGGAAAACAGGGCGGTCGCTATAGCGAGGGCCATTGAGAAGGCGAGGGACCGGGGGCCCATCACGAGTACGGTTCAGCTTGCCGAGATTGTTTCGAGCGTATTCCCCCCTTACCCGCCCCGGCGCATCCATCCGGCAACACTGACGTTCCAGGCCCTGCGGATAGCGGTCAACGACGAGATGGAATCTCTCCGCGAAGGGCTGTCCCGCATCATCCCGCTGTTAAAGCCCGGGGGAAGGATTGCCGTGATAACGTTCCACTCTCTTGAGGACCGGATTGTGAAGCAGACCTTTGTGAAGGAAGCAAAAGGATGCGTATGCCCGCCGAAAATGCCGGTCTGTGGTTGTGGTCGGAAGCCTGTTCTCAAGGTGATCACGTCCCGGCCGATCCTGGCAGGGCAGGATGAAGTGGAAATGAATCCAGCTGCGCGGAGCGCGAAGCTTAGAGCAGCGGAGAAGCTGTAGCCAATAAGATAATTCAAATAAGAGAAACGTACCATGCACCAAATCTCAAATAGACACGAACTTCGAATAAGCAATACCGTGTATAGTATAACGTGAATTGAACATTGGGGATTTGGCATCGTGACATGAGGGGCAATTTGACCGCTTGGAATTTGTGATGGGTATACCATGACGACTCGGGTCGGCAACATAGGATCCTTTGTATTCGAGCGGGGCAGGCGGGGGAGCCTTCGCAGGGTTCTCATCGTGGTTTCGGTCATCGCCGGCCTTATCTTGTATGTGGGAGCAAAGGTGCAGATCATGCGGCTGGGGTATCAGATCGAGGCGCTGGAGCACGAAAAACGGGAACTGGAACGGGCGAATCGCTCACTTCTGATCGAGGCCGCGAGCCTGTCGTCGCCGGCGCGCATTGAAGAGTTCGCAGTCAAGCGCCTGGGCATGGTGAGGCCGGCGAAAGAGAATATCGTGAGTGTAAAGAGGAAGACGGCGACCAAATAATATATTATGGAAAGACGGGGGAGGATACTTGCCGTACTGCTGCTGATGAGCCTGGGTTTTGCGCTCGTAATCCTGAGGCTCGTCTTTCTCCAGGTCTACCAACGGTCCGAGCTGACAGTCCGCGCCGAACGACAGCAGGAACGTGTTGTGAAAATTGAGTCCAAGCGTGGTACGATCTACGATCGCATGGGCAGGGAACTCGCGGTGAGCCTCGATGTGGACTCGGTCTACGGTGTGCCTGCGGAGATCGACAACCCCCGCGCGCTTTCGCGGCAGCTTTCCCGGATCCTGCGCGAAGACCCGCGCGCGCTTGAGCGGCGACTTGCGGGAGACAAGCAGTTTGTCTGGGTCAGCCGCAAGGTGGAACCCGGCAAGGCCGAGAAGGTCAAGGAGCTTGGCTCGAAGGAAATCGGCATCCGGCTCGAATCGAGACGATTCTATCCCAAGAAGAGCCTCGCGGGACCGCTCCTGGGTTTCACCGGTGTGGATAATCATGGTCTTGAGGGCCTGGAACGCGCTTATGACAAAACACTCCGCGGCGTGAACGGCTGGGTGCTTGCGGAGAAGGACGCTGTAGGCAGGACGGTGTTCCCCGGCGGCCCCGGGCTCCAGTACAAGTTGCCGCAGCCGTGTCATGACATCATACTTACCATCGACGAGGTGATCCAACATATTGCGGAAAAAGAGCTTGATGGAGCGCTCGCGAGTGCCCGCGCGAAGGGCGGGGTCTGCATCGTTATGAACCCGCAGACCGCAGAGATACTCGCGATTTCGGTGCGCACGACCGCGCATGGCAGGCAGGCATTCAACCCCAACGAGCCACAGCGTTCCACTCCGGCAGAGTGGCGGAATCGGGCCGTGACCGATGCGTTCGAGCCAGGCTCGATTTTCAAGCCGTTTCTCGCCGCCGCGGCGCTTGAAGAGCGTGTTGTGCACCCGCTTGAGCAGTTCGACTGTTCCGCGGGCAAGATCCAGGTCGCCGACCGGGTGATCAGCGATGCGCACAAGAACGGCGTTCTGACCTTCACGGATGTGATTGCCGAGTCGAGCAATGTGGGCACGATCACGGTGGCACTGCGGCTCGGCAAGGAGCGGTTCGCCAGGTATATAAGCGCTTTCGGATTCGGGAAGAAGACCGGCGTGGATATACCGGGCGAGATCCCCGGCCTGCTCAAGGACAGCCACCAGTGGTCGGGAGTGTCCATCGGCTCCATTGCCATTGGTCAGGAGATCGGGGTGACGCCGATACAGATGGCCGCAGCGTACTGCGCCCTTTCGAACGGCGGCATGCTCATGAAGCCCTATATCGTGTCGGAGATCGTTGACCACGGCGGTGGAGAGGGAAAAAAGTCACGTCCCCAGGTTGTGGGCCGTGTGATAACCGAAGAGACCTATGCCAAGGTGAAAAAAATATTGCAGCGGGTCGTCGAGGCGGGGACAGGACAGAAAGCGCGGCCCGCAGGATACACGGCAGCAGGCAAGACCGGCACAGCTCAAAAGATCGACCAGCGTACGGGCGGATATTCGAAAAAGGACTACGTCAGCTCCTTCGTGGGGTTTGCGCCGGCGAGTTCCCCGAGGCTCGTGATTCTCGTGATGATCGACACCCCGGAGGGTGTCATCTACGGCGGCAGCGTTGCCGCGCCGGTATTCAAGGCCGTGGCGGAACAAAGCCTGGCATACCTGCAGGTGCCGCCGGATGATCTGGGAAGCAGGATGCTCTTGGTGACGAGATGAAACTCGGTGAACTCCTGACCGTGTTGGGAAGCAACCTTGTTCTTTCGCCGGAAGGACTGAACAGAGACGTGCTGGATGTCGCCCATGACTCCCGGAAGGTAAGGCCGGGTTCCCTGTTCGTCGCCGTGCGAGGATTTCACGTGGACGGCCATCAGTTTATTCCTCAGGCCTTGCAGCAAGGCGCAGTTGCGATTGTTGCCGAGGGGAGGAACGGCGGCGGACCGGTTTCTCCCGATACGCCGCTCATCATCGTGGACGACGCGCGCAGGGCGCTCGCGCTCCTGGCGGACGCGTTCTTTGGCCACCCGTCCACGAGGCTCAGGCTCATCGGCATCACCGGAACGAACGGTAAGACCACGACGACCTATCTCGTGAAATCCATCATCGAGGCAACGGGTCAAACAGCCGGGCTCATCGGGACGATCGACTACCGTGTGGGTGACAAGGTTTACCCCTCCCCGAACACCACGCCCGACGCCCTCGATCTCCAGCGGCTCCTGTCGGAGATGCTCGGCCTCGGCGCGGACTTCTGCGTGATGGAGGTCTCGTCCCACGCGCTGACGCTCGGCAGGACCCTCGGGTGCGCGTTTGCCGTTGCCGCGTTCACGAACCTGACTCAGGACCATTTGGACTTTCACGAAAACATGGACGCATATTTTGAGGCGAAGCTTCTCCTGTTCAGGGGGCTCTCTTCGCATGAGCATGCGATCATCAATGCAGACGATGCGCGCGCCCCGGCGGTCATCAAGGCGACCAAGGCGAAGGTGATAACCACCGGCTTATCGGAGCGTGCGGATATCCGGCCGTCGGGAATAATCGGTCACGGACTCAGCGGACTTGCCTTCGGCGTAACAACGCCGTCGGGAACCATGCCTGTGGAATCGCCGCTTGTGGGGAGGCATAATATTTACAATATCCTGACGGCCATCGGTATCGGTACGGCCCTGGGCATGAGCAATGAAGTGATAAGTCGGGGCATCAAGAATATGAAGGCAGTCCCCGGCCGCATGGAGAAGGTGGACGAAGGTCAGGCCTTCGGCGTGGTCGTGGATTACGCCCATACCGAGGACGCACTTGTCCGGCTCCTGGAAGCGCTCCGTGAGGTCGCTCCCAAGCGGGTCATTACCGTCTTCGGCTGTGGAGGCGACCGCGACAGGACAAAGAGGCCGAAGATGGGGGCCGCGGCGATCAACGGGAGCGATATTGTAATCGTCACTTCCGACAATCCGCGGACCGAAGACCCCCTCAGCATTATTCGGGAGATCGAGGTCGGCATGGTCGTATCAGGGATAAAGGCAGCAGGCGGGAATGCAGAACCGCCCGCGGTCTCGGGAAAGACGCCGTATTATGTTGTGCCCGACCGGTCCGAGGCCGTGGCCGCAGCTATTCGGATGGCAAGGCCCGGCGACGTGGTTGCGCTTGCCGGCAAAGGACACGAGGACTACCAAATCATCGGGGAGAAGAAGTTCCCCTTCGATGATCGGGAGGTCGCGCGGAAGGCAATTCGGAACCTGCGGCGATAAGAGGACAGAGGGAAGAGAGCAGACAACAGACTGAAGATGTTGATTAAGTCCGTAATCCGACGTCAGGGGCCATGTATTCAGTCTGCGCTCCGAATGTCTGACATCTGTCCTCTGATTGTATATCATGCATGATTCCGAAAAAAAAATGTTGGCGGAGATTCTCAGGAGGGTAGAGAGCATGGAGATAAAAGGCATAGCCATAGACTCCCGGAGTGTCAAAGAGGGAGAGCTGTTCGTCGCGCTCAAGGGCGACCGCTTCGATGGGCATGATTTCGTGCCCGAGGCGATTAAAAAGGGCGCCTGGGGTGCGCTGGTAGAGCGGTACACTCTCGAGGACAAGTATACGAGTCTCGGCGGGCTGAAGAATATGCTTCCCGTAGAAGACACACTCTATGCACTCCAGGAAATGGCGCACATGCACCGCAAAAAGTTCATCATCCCCGTCGTGGGCATCACGGGCTCGAACGGCAAGACCACGACCAAAGAGATGCTTGCGTGCATTCTGAAGCAGAATGGACCGGTACTGAAGAATGAGGGCAACCTGAATAACCATATCGGAGTGCCGCTCACCCTTCTCAAGCTTGAAGCGCGCCACAAGGCCGCCGTCGTCGAAATGGGCATGAGTGCCTTGGGCGAGATCGATATGCTTGCGCGGCTTGCTACTCCCGATGTCGGTGTGATCACGAACATCGGCCCGGCGCACCTTGAGTTCCTCGGAAGCATGGACAAGGTCGCGGAGGCAAAGGGAGAATTGCTCGACAACCTGAGGTCCGATGGCACCGCGGTGTTGAATGCCGATGACCGGTATTGCGAGGCACTTAAGAAAAAATTCAGCGGTCGCATTATTACGTTCGGGATAGAGAACAAGGCCGATGTCTGCGGAATGGATCTCCTGCAGGAGAAGAACTTCACGGATTTCGCCATTGCGGTGGGCGCTGCAAAGGTGAACGTACGGCTGAGAGCCGTGGGAAAGCATAATGTCTACAACGCACTCGCCGCCGCCGCTGCGGCCATCGCCACCGGAATGTCCGTCGATGCCGTGAAATACGGGCTTGAGGATTTCTCGCCCCTTGCGATGCGCTCCGAGCTCAGACAGGTGAACGGCAGGACCGTGCTTGCCGATTGTTATAATGCGAACCCCGCTTCCATGGAGGCCGCCCTCGTGACCCTTATGACGCTCGCAGCGGGAAAGCAGGCAGTCGCCGTTCTCGGCGATATGCTCGAGCTGGGGGACGCATCATCCGAGGCGCACCGCGACATCGGGCGGATAGCCGCGCGACTTGGAGTGAACCTCTTGATCACGACCGGCACACTGGCGAAGCAGATTGCCCGCGGCGCGTCAGAGGCGGGGATGCCGAATGCACGGGTGCTCCAGGCGGACACGCATTCTGAAGTTGCCCACTTGCTGAGAAAACTCACTTACCCCGGCGATGCGGTGCTGATCAAAGGCTCGCGCGGTATGAAGATGGAAACGATCCTGGAGGAGTTTTAATGCTCTATCATCTGCTGTATCCTCTGCATTCTGCGATCCCGGGTTTCAATGTGTTCAGGTACATAACCTTCCGGAGCGCCGGTGCGGTACTGACGGCGCTCATCGTGAGCTTTATGCTCGGGCCGTCGATGATCGCTTGGCTCAGGAGGCTCAAGGTGGGCCAGCATGTACGCGACGACGGGCCGCAGACACACCTCTCCAAACAAGGTACGCCGACCATGGGCGGGCTGCTGATCATCGCCGCGCTCGCGATCTCGGTCCTGCTCTGGTCCGACCTCACGAACAAGTACGTGTGGGTGGTGCTGTTCGCAACGCTCGCTTTCGGCGGCATCGGGTTCTGGGACGACTACCTCAAGGTGGTGAAAAAGCGGTCCACGGGCCTGCGGGCGATTCAGAAGTTCGGACTCCAAATTGCGGCATCGCTTGCTGTCGGATGCTTCTTGTACGTGAATCCCGGTGATCCGAAGGTCACGCACCTGTCGGTGCCGTTCATGAAGAGTCTGCTCCTTAACCTGAGCTGGTTCTATCTCCCCTTTGTCGCGATCGTGATCGTCGGATCGTCGAACGCGGTGAATCTCACAGACGGCCTGGACGGGCTGGCCATCGGCCTGGTGGGCATCGCATCAACGGCCAACGCGGTCATCGTGTATCTGGGCGGAAATAAGATCATCGCGGACTATCTGAAAATACTCTATATTCCCGGAAGCGGTGAGCTCGTCATCTTCTGCGGGGCCCTGCTCGGTGCAAGCCTGGGGTTCCTGTGGTATAACGCACACCCCGCGGAGGTCTTCATGGGCGATGTGGGATCGCTTTCACTTGGCGGCGCACTCGGCACGTTGGCCGTGGTGACCAAGCACGAGCTTATTCTGATCATCGTGGGCGGGATATTTGTGATGGAGACGGTCTCGGTGATCCTCCAGGTCGCATCATACAAGATAACGGGCAAACGAATTTTCAAAATGGCCCCGATCCACCATCACTTTGAGCAGATCGGATGGCCCGAGTCCAAAGTTATTGTGAGGTTCTGGATCATCGGGATCATTTTAGCACTGGTCTCGATCAGTTCGCTGAAGCTGCGGTGAGAAGGAAGATTTATCCGCAGATTTCGCAGATGAACGCAGATTAAGAAAAAACCGAATAAAATCTGTGAAATCGGCGTAATCTGCGGATAAAGAAGTGAACGGTGTTAGGAGGTATGGTGCACGCGGATTTCAAAGGTAAGCGAGTAACGGTAGTTGGGCTGGCGCGGAGCGGGGTCGCGGCGGCGCGGGCGCTCCATGCACGGGGAGCGCTCGTTACGGTGACGGACAAAAAGCCCCTTGACCAGCTTGCCGCACAGGTGAAGGCGCTCGGCAGCAGTGCTATCGCCGTGGAGGCGGGCCGTCACCCGGACAGACTCTTTATCGAGACCGACCTTATCGTGCTGAGCCCCGGCGTGCCCAAGATACCACAGATCTTGAATGCGCGCGGGCACGGGATCAAGGTGATCAGCGAGCTGGAACTTGCGTGGATGCTCTCCGATTCACCCTATATCGGCATTACGGGAACGAACGGCAAATCAACAGTCACGACCCTTGTCGGGCTGATGCTGGCCAAGGCGAAGAAGAAAGTGCTCGTGGCCGGGAACATAGGGAACGCGCTCACCGAAAACATTGCTTTGCTCAGCGGACAGGACTGGATTGTGGCCGAGCTCTCGAGTTTTCAGCTCGAGGACATTGATACCTTCAGGCCGCGCATCGCCACGGTCCTGAATGTCACCCAGGACCACCTCGACCGGTACCATGACATGACCGAATATGGCGAGGCCAAGGCACGGGTGTTTATGAACCAGCAAAAGAAAGATTTTCTTGTGCTGAACTTTGACGATCCGCTTGTGAAAACCTATGCTCGGCGAACGTCGGCGACGGTCATCCCCTTTTCGCGGCTGCTCAGGTTCAACCCGGGAGCTTGCGTGCACGAGGGATTCCTCACGTACAACGGAAAACGCGTCTGCCATATCGATGAGATCCGCATTAAAGGCGTACACAATCTGGAGAACGCCCTGGCCGCCGCGGCGATGTCACTCTGTGCCGGTGCGGACGGCGAATCAGTCGCCGCAGTACTCAGAGAGTTTCCCGGACTCGAGCACCGGCTCGAGTTCGTGCGTGAAAAGGACGGCGTCACTTTTGTCAACGACTCCAAAGGTACGAACGTGGGCGCGGTCCTAAAATCGGTTGCGGGATTCACCCGGCCCGTGATCCTGATCGCCGGCGGCCTGGACAAGGGCAGCGATTTCAGGCCGCTGCATGACCTGTTCAAGCGGAAGGTGAAGCTCCTCGTCCTGATCGGGAAGGCTGCTGAAACGATGGCGCGGGCGATCGGCATGGC
>JBGPIG010000003.1:0-21659 GCA_041484745.1 Nitrospirota bacterium
GTACGCCGGTCATTGTTTTCGTGAACAAGCTCGACCGCGAAGGCAAGCACCCTTTCGAGCTTTTGGACGAACTCGAAGTAAAGCTGAACATCAAGGTCCAGCCGCTCTCCTGGCCCATCAGCATGGGCTCCTCCTTCAAGGGCGTGTACAACCTCTACCACAACAGCCTCCACCTTTTTCGTGCCGGCGGCGCAACAGTACAAACCGATGTGCTGGAAGTGAAGGGAATAGCCGATCCTCTGCTGGACCAGCAGCTCGGCGATTATGCGGTGAAGCTCAGGGAGGACGTGGAGCTCATCGTAGGCACGCACAATCCCTTTGACGTAAAGGCATATCTTAACGGTGAGCTCGCGCCGGTCTTTTTCGGCAGCGCCATCAACAATTTCGGCGTGAAGGAACTCCTGGACACCTTCACCGAGATCGCGCCCACGCCCGGCAGCCGCCCCACGGACCAGCGCATGGTTCACGCCGATGAAAAGGATTTCACCGGGTTCGTGTTCAAGATCCACGCGAACCTGGACCCCCGCCACCGCGACCGCATCGCCTTCATCCGCATCTGCTCGGGCAAGTTCGAACGGAACAAGATGTTCCTCCATGTCCGCCTGAACAAGAACATCCGCTTCACCAGCCCGGCGAGCTTTCTGGGCGCCCGGAAGAGCATCATCGATGAGGCATTCCCCGGCGACGTGATCGGGCTGTACGACACGGGAAACTTCAAGATCGGCGACACGCTGACCGAGGGTGAAAAGCTCATGTTCCAGGGCATACCGACCTTTTCTCCGGAAGTTTTTAAAGAGCTCGTAAACCTGGACCCGTCGAAATCGAAGCAGCTTGCGAAGGGCATCGAACAGCTCACCGACGAAGGCGTTGCGCAGCTCTTCACGCAGCAGCAGGGGAACCGAAAAATCGTCGGCACCGTGGGTCAGCTCCAGTTCGACGTGCTTCAGTACCGGTTGGAGCACGAGTACAACGCGGCCTGCAGGTTCGAGCCCCTGAAAATTTTCAAGGCCTGCTGGATCACTGCGGATGATGAGAAGGAAATGGAGAAGTTTTGCAGATTTAAATCGGACCGCATTGCCACGGACAAGGACGGGAACATCGTATTTCTCGCCGAATCGGACTGGGTCCTCAAAAACATGATCGAGGCCTATCCGGCGATACAATTCCACTTCACCTCGGAGTTTAAGAGGGAGATGCGGGAAGTGAAAAAGCCGAACGCAGAATAATCTATAGCGCGACGTTTGGATGTAGCCAATGCAACGTGAAAATTGTAAACTGCTTGTAACTACTCAGCACATCTGAGCCCAGAAGAGTGTTACACCAGAGAAAAAACCTTTTATCCGCAGATTTCGCAGATGGACGCAGATTTAAAAAACATAAGTCAGGTTCGATTAAATCTGTGAAATCTGCGTAATCTGCGGACAATGTTTTGACCTGAAAGGAAGTTATATCTTCGGCAGCTTCGCCAGCGACTTTTTGATGTCCTCTTCCGGATGCTCGTGGTCAAACAGCTTTCCTTCCCGGTAATCCGCATAGGCCTGCAGATCAAGATACCCATGGCCGCTCAGATTGAACAGGATCGTCTTCTGCTTGCCCTCTTCTTTCGCGAGGAGGGCTTCATCAATGGCAGCACGGATGGCGTGGGCGCTCTCGGGCGCCGGGATGATCGATTCCGTTCCGGAGAACAGGACCGCGGCCTCGAAGACCTTGGTCTGGTGATAGGCCCTGGCTTCGATGATCTTGTCGTGATAGAGTTGGGACACGAGCGGAGAGTCGCCGTGGTACCGGAGCCCGCCGGCATGGATGCCCGACGGCATGAAATCGTGACCGAGGGTGTACATGGTCATCAAGGGCGTGAAGCCGGCCACATCGCCGAAATCGTAGCGGAACTCGCCTTTGGTGAGCGTGGGGCATGAGGTGGGCTCCACAGCGAGCGCCCGAAGGTCTTTCTTCTTGCCGGACAGCTTATCGTGCAGGAACGGGAAGGCGATACCGGAGAAGTTGCTGCCGCCGCCGCAACAGCCGATAACCACATCAGGATAATCTCCCGCGATCTCCATCTGTTTCTTGGCCTCCTGGCCGATGACGGTCTGGTGCAGGCACACATGGTTCAGCACCGAGCCCAGCGCGTAATTGGTATCGTCGTGCGTGGCCGCGTCCTCCACCGCCTCGGAGATGGCAATGCCGAGGCTGCCCGTGCTGTCGGGGTCGAGCTCAAGGATTTTCCTGCCCGAATTCGTCACCTTCGACGGGCTGGCATGGACCGTGGCGCCCCAGGTCTCCATCATGATGCGGCGATACGGTTTCTGGCCAAAGCTCACCTTTACCATATAGACCGTGACGTCGAGACCGAATAGTTTTCCGGCCAGCGCCATGGAAGAACCCCACTGACCGGCGCCCGTCTCCGTAGCAATGCGCTTGATCCCCGCCTTCTTATTATAGTACGCCTGGGGAATGGACGTGTTCGGCTTATGACTGCCTGTGGGGCTCACGCCCTCATACTTGTAATAGATCTTCGCCGGCGTGCCGAGCGCCTTCTCCAGCCGGTGCGCACGGAACAGCGGGGAGGGCCTCCACAGCGAGTAGATGTCGAGCACTTCCTCGGGAATATCGATCCAGCGATCAGTGCTTACTTCCTGGAGAATGAGGTCCATGGGAAAAATGGGCTTGAGGTCATCCGGCCCGACGGGCTGTTTCGTCGCCGGATGGAGCGGCGGCTTCGGCTTGTTCGGCATGTCCGCCATAATGTTGTACCACTTCGTGGGGATCTCTTTGTCGGAAAGAAGAATCTTGGTCTGTCTCATATATCCTCCTCAATCAAGTATAGTCATGCTGCAGACGGTACAACGTGCGGTAATAGTATACTATTTTATAGACTTTCTCAATGATATTTTCATCGGCAATGCCGCTTATGGCCGCTGAAATGCGCCGGACTACATGCCGAGGGAGAACATGCTGTCCAGGTCATGGCGGGAGTGGACACGGAAGGCAATGAGCGTCTCCGACTTGATGATGCCCTCGACCTTGAGCATATGGTCCGTCACCAGCGCGGCCATCTGGTCGTTGTCCCGCGCCCGGATGACGACAGCAAGATCATATCTGCCGGCAACTGAATAGACCTCGGAAACCCCATCCATGTCCGCAAGCATCTCCGCAACGGCATTCACTTTGCTCCTCTCAACATTCAGCAGAACCAGCGCAGTAACCATCAAAGGCCTCCTTTTGGGTATTGTGTAACCGTGAATTTTAGGTTCTTTCCCATTTTAGTTGAAAAAGCTCACCACAGAGGCACGGAGACACAGAGGATTGACTTTTTTGTTTATACCATTTTACCAAAGAGTTTACCTTTTTTCTCTGATTATTCTTGATATTTTAGAATTACGAAGAAAGTAAACCACGTATTGTCCTCGTGCCTTTCTCCGTGCCTCTGTGGTTAGTCATTGGTTTTAAACGTTATTCCGAATGAGCCGAACTTTATTCGGGCCTCCTCGATACAGGCTTTCAACCTCCAAAGATCAAAATCATACCTTGAGATGGCCGAGCATCTTGATGAAGACGGTGAGGAGGTCCCGATCGTAGTCGCCGGCTTCCCGGGTGATGGTGGAGAGAGCGAAGAAGGGGGTGCGGGCGGCCTGATAGGACCGCGCTGTGGTCAAGGCGTCGTAGCAGTCGATGATCGAGGTTATCCTTCCAAAAGGGTGAATGTTCCGCCCCGCCTTGCTGTAGGGATACCCCCTGCCCGAAAGACGCTCATGGTGCTCGGAGACGGCGATGAAAGACTCCTCGGGGATGTGCCGGTTCATGTGCAGGATTTTTTCGCCCTCGGACACATGGGTCTTGACGATCCGGAACTCGTCTTCATCGAGCCGTGAAGCCTTATTGATGATGGAAGACGGGATGGAGCTCTTGCCCACATCGTGGAGCATGGCGCCGATGCCGAGCTTCTCTATCTCCTCTTTCTTGAGGCCGACGGCCATCCCGAGTCCGACAGACAGGACCGCCACATTCACCGAGTGGGTGTAGGTATAGTAATCGTACGTCCTGAGCGACAGCAGGTCACCGGCTGCGTCCCTGTTCTCCAGAATGCTGTCGACTATTTCGTTCACCAGGATCATGGACTCTTTGATCTTCTCGCCGCTCCGCGGATTGTCGAGGAGGTCTTTAAGAACGAGCTTGGAGTTCTCCTTGATGGCAACCCGCTTCACTTTTTCCCGTTCCTGCTCTTTGACGGCGCCTGGATTCAGCAGAGAATTGAGATACGTATGGTAGCGGGGGATGTCCGACGGCTGGATGACGATGTCGCCGGGCATGCCTGCGATCCGCTCGTCGATGGTAGCGGGACGCGAGTCGGTCGCGGGCAGGAGCACGCTCAAGCGGAACTCATTCAGCAGGTAAAGGCCGAAGGGGATCTGCGTACCGGGCCGGAGGAGGGCCCGGTCGATGAGATAGTGCGTGTCCTTGCTCGCCACATAGAGTTTATAGGTCTCGGGATCGGGGACCGGGCGCTTCTGGTCCTTGCTCCGGGACAGATAGGTGTCGAGGTTGATGCCGTCCGCGGTCCTTACCTGGACCGTTGTGATGCCTTTTTCCCGCAGGATGTTCAGGGCCGTACCGTCGTACACCGCCCCCCTGTTGAACAACGGAATGACAATGCTCCGGTCCTTGATAAAGACATCGAAGGGAATGTGCGTCCCGACAACGAGCTTGTCCGCTGCAACGGAGACATAGGGATCAGGGTCTATTTCATATCGCGCAGACATGGCATGAATGCCTCTCTGTTCTCTTACAACATGCGTCCCGCCCTCCGGCCGCCTCGGTTCAGGACATTTTGATTATACCAGATGTTTACGGCTCGATGGAACAAAAGATATCAGGCCTCGGCACAGCGCGAATCAGGAGCGGCGATATCGCCGGACAGGAGCAGCGCATGAGCGGGGCAGCCTCCATGGCATTGCCCATGGAGCGCGCAGGTCCGCTCGGGGCACGCATTTCCGGTGAAGGTCCGGAAAAAAGCGAGCGCGGCATGGTCCCAGATCGTAGCAACAGCATCGGCCAGGATGTTCCCGAGGAAAAAAGCCTTATTGCCGAACAGGAGATTGCAGGGATAGACGGAACCATCAGGCATGATCCCGAGCTTCGTGGTGCCTGCGGGACACCTGACCGCTTCAAGCTCCGGATAATGCTCCCTATCGGGGATGAAGCCCGAACAGTACACCATGCCGACGTTCGCAGAATTGAATCGTTCCTCAACAACCCTCATAAACCGGTGAAAGGACACGGCGGCAGGAAGGTCGTTACGGTCGAGGGCGTCGCGATAGATCACATAGAACTTCTTCGGGTCGAGCGCGAGGATCTCATGGACCAGGCCCTGGTCCATCGCGGGGCTGAAGACCGATTTCACGACCGGCCTGCGCTTTTTGATAAATGCCGAGCATTCTTCGAGCGTCTCCCGGTCATTGATCGATATACCGATGGAGACCTTATCATCCGCTTTCGAGATCTCCTCCAGAGATTCAAGGTTACTGCCGTTCGAGCTTATCGTGACGCCAAAACCCTGTGACCCTGCTTCCCGGATGATCTGAGTAATATCAGGATGCATTGTGGACTCGCCGCCGATGATGTCGATCGTCTTCACACCGGCCGATTTCAACCGGGTGAACATGGCCCGGCAATCCTTAAGGGACATGTCCGGAACGACCGGCAGGGACCGGTTGAAACAGAAGTCGCAGGACCGGTTGCACCGGAGTGTGGGATAGAACTGTATATAGTCGGGACCATTCCGCATAGCATCCTAACCCGGACAAGCCGGAACAAAATCCACCACGAAGGCACGAAGACACGAAGTAATACATGAATGCCTTTGGGATTTGATTAGCTTACGCATTTTAAGACCTTCTTAGTGTCTTGGCGTCTTTGTGGTAAAAAAATCAACCCCTATACGAGAAAAACGTTTCCCTTCTTTTTTATAAATCCTTCTTCCCGCAATTGAATAAGGGTATGCGTCACCCGCGTCGGGTCCATGCCTGTCCTCTTCACGATCTGCGCCGGCGTGAGCGGTGCTTCGTTCACCAGTGTTTTTAAGATCTTCCCCCTGACCTGTCTGTTGGAATTTTCGAAGGGGCTCTGGCGTGTATAATGTGCGCTTCTGCGATTCGGATTGACCTGCTCCTTCTTGAGCATGGCTCCAAAATCCATGACCGCATTGTACCACTTCCGCGGGTTTGCCAAATCGACCGTCTGTGCAACAAGGGGGATAATTTCTTCGTCGTTCACGTTATTGCGGTCGTAAAAGAACTCATGGATGAATACCCTTCTGATATTCGTATCCATGAACACCACCGGCTTATTGAAAGCAAACGCCGCAACGGCGCCCGACGTGTACTTGCCGATACCGGGAAGGGCGATCAGCGTGTCGGGGTCTGACGGGAGTTTGCCTCCCTGTTCATCCACAACCTTCTGCGCAAGCGCCTTGAGCGCAAGAGCTCGACGGTTGTAGCCCATCCCCTGCCAGACCGTAAGCAGCTTTCTGGGCCGCGCTTTGGCAAGCGCGGAAAAGTCGGGGAACACAGCAAGAAATTCTTGATACTTATCGAGCACCCGCTCAACCTGGGTCTGCTGGAGCATGATTTCGGAAACAAGGACGCGGTAGGGATTCCTCGTTTTTCTCCACGGGAGGTCGCGGCCGTGCTGCCGGTAATATTCGTATATCTTTTTTCGGAATGCGCGGACCTGCGCCGGGGTCAGGGGTTTGTCTCGTCTGGTACGGGAAATCGGGGAAGCGGTCTTATGCATGAGATCTTCTCGAGGTGAACACGCAAATCACTTTTTTCTCAGCAGAACATACAGCGCGCCAAGCCCGCCGTCGCATTGACGGGCGGTCACATAGGCGAGGATATCTTTCCGAAAATGTCCGGAGAGCCGTTTGATCACCGAGTCCTTGATACGCGGCCCCTTGACCGAACGAAGCCCCCGGCCGTGGATTATCTTGACACAGCGGAGCCCCTTCTTGAAGGAGTCGAGCAGAAACTGGTCGAGTTCCCCCTCCGCTTCGGGGACCGTGCAGCCGTGCAGATCAAGAAAGGCCTGGACCGAGAAGTGACCTTCGTGCAGCATCGGAATAACGGTGTCATGATACCGCGGGTTCGCCCATTCAACGTATTCCTGCGTGTCGGGGAGGTGGATCGGCCGCTGTCCCTCTGTGATCTCGTTGAGAATTACGCGCGCTTCTTGATCAGGATCGCTTCTGCCGGGATGCGGAGCGGTCTTTTTCGGGCGGTGTGCGCAGGTGAGAGACCTGAATTCCGCAATCTCCTGGACTTCATCCATGGCACTGCTGAACAGTTCTTCGTCGGTGACCTGCTCCTTTTTCTTTTGACGGGCAGGCGCGGGCGTGGGAACAGCGGGCGTGCTCTCTATCTTTTTTTTGAGCTTCTCAAAGGGACGGACTGAAAATGTTGCTTTCTTGCCGCTCATGTCGAATTATACCCCATTCGCGGGTTGGAGGCGATAGGAAGTTTGCCAAAGCCGGTTTCTTACGATTATCCGCAGGGTGAAAGTACGATAAAAAAAGTGTTGCACGAGAAGCTACGCTTAAACCGGTGGAACGACTGGCGGTTTGTCATCTGACTTCATAGGGAAACCATAAAACAAAAAAGCTCATACCGTATACTCAGTATGAGCTTGTGAAAAAAATCAGAGCGGGCCGTAAGCCGAGTTCTGTCCTCCCGGTCGCCCGGGAGTGGTGATCATTTATCTGGGCCCCCGATTGCTCGAGAGCACAAGCGACCTACCCGGAAGTCTAGGACGGGCCGTCCCTACCCTCGATTGCCCGAGGGATGCTTCCCTATGTGGTCTTGCTCCAGGCGGGGTTTTCCAAGCACCCGGCATCGCTGCCGGATCTGGTGGGCTCTTACCCCACCGTTTCACCCTTACCCCTGTGTGGGGCGGTCTTCTTTTCTGTGGCACTGTCCATGGGGTCGCCCCCTGTCCCGTTTCGGGACCGCCTTGCCCTGCGGAGCTCGGACTTTCCTCCCCCCGTTTCCGGGGAGCAATCACCTCACCCGCTCTGATTCCTGCAAATCCGAAATCTTAAGCCCTCAATCCGAAACAAATTTGAATATTAAACCTGTTGAGCGTTTAGAAATTCAGTTTTAGGATTTGCTCTTCTCGTCGATCGCCTTGTTCGCCAGCGCGTCCGCTTCCTTGTTCTGCTCCCTCGGGATGTATTGTACTTCAACGCTGCCGATCTTTGCAATAAGGTCTTTTATCTTTGCGTACAACGGTTTCAGACCCTCGTTCTTCACCTTATACTGGCCGTTGATCTGCTTTACCAGGAGTTCGGAATCGGCGAGGAGTTTCACGCTTACGGCCCCCAGCTTCACTGCATGATCAAGCCCGATGATCGCGGCTGAATACTCAGCAATGTTGTTCGTCGTTTTTCCCAGATACCGGGCGATTGTTTCGACCAGCTTTCCATCCCGGAGGATATAGACACCTGCACCGGCCTCTCCCGGATTGTTTCGTGATGCGCCGTCAGTGTAGATGGTCAGTTTCAACTGGTATCCTTAATCAACTGGCATGAGCGCGAGTTGCGCGAACTATTCGACGGTCACCCACGATCAATTGAATGTCTTAAACGTGTTTACTTATTCTTTTGAACAATCGCTTCCTTATAATACAGAATGCGGCCACAGTTGGGGCAGGTGATTATGCTTTCATTCTTTTTGACGTTCACGTACACTTGCGGAGGGATGCTCATGTAGCAGCCGGAACAGGACTCTCCCCGCGCCTCCGCGATGGCGATGCCTGCCTTGGTGCCGAGCAGTTTAGTATACTGCGCGAGCACCTGAGGCGGGACGCGCGACATCGTTTCCTGTCGCGCCTGCTCCATAGCTTTCAATTCTTCATCGTGCTTCACGAATGCGGCCTCGTGCTGTTTCTGCTCAGCCTGGATCGCGACCTCTTCTTCCCTGGTCCGCGTCTCGGCCGCGGTTATCTGCGCCGCAGCGCTGTCCATCTTCTCCATCAAGGAGAGGATATCGTCCTCAATGGCCTTGTTCTCCTGCTCTGCAGCCTCGATCTCCTTGAGGAGCGCCTGATACTCCTTGTTGTTCTTGATCTGGGAAGTGTGCACCTTGAGCTTTTCGACCTTCTGTGCCCCGGCCTCCAGGTCCGCGTCCCGGTCCCGTTTGTTCTTCTGCGCGGTCTGGAGCGATTCTTTCACCGTGTCCAGGTCCGCTTTGCTTGCGGCGCGCCTGTTCTCCAGGACCGCCAGCATCTCGGGCAGTCGGTTCTTTTGTTCGGTATAGGCGCGTATCTTCGCATCAATTTCCTGAAGCTGAATAAGCAAGTTGAGCTGTTCTTCCATCACACCTCCAAAATAAAAATGCGCCGATCGGCGCATTTTATTGTCTTCTTCAGGGGTTGCCAGCGGTAACGATGCTGGTGCACGGTGACTTCTTTCCCTCGAACATACTAACACATCTCCTTGTCATTGATTGGTGGGCCCACCAGGACTCGAACCTGGGACCAACCGGTTATGAGCCGGTAGCTCTACCAGCTGAGCTATGGGCCCTGCAGAACCAACATGAGCGGTGGAAAGCAAAAAGAGCGATCTGTGAAATTTTTTGCACGTTGCATCGTTCAATGGTATTCTTCGTCCGCAGTACGGCTTCTATATTTACATAACCCGGCACAAATGTCAAGGTCGGGCCTTTGCGATCGTCACTTATTCCATGAAGCTCTTGAGCTGCTTGCTCCTGCTTGGGTGTCGGAGCTTCCGAAGCGCCTTGGCTTCTATCTGGCGGATGCGCTCGCGCGTCACATCGAACTCCTGCCCTACTTCTTCGAGCGTATGGTCCGTCTGCTCGCCGATACCGAACCGCCAGCGAAGCACTTTTTCCTCACGCTCGGTCAGCGTGTTCAGCACCCTCCGGACCTGATGGTGGAGGTTCTTGCGGATCGCGGAATCCAGCGGGGACGCGACCTTCTTGTCCTCGATGAAATCGCCCAGATGACTGTCCTCTTCCTCGCCGATGGGCGTTTCGAGCGAGATAGGCTCCTTTGCGATCTTCATGATCTTCCGGACCTTCTCTACCGGAAGCTTCATGGATGCAGCCACCTCTTCGGTAGTCGGCTCTCGTCCCAGGTCCTGTACGAGGCCGCGCGAAGTGCGAATAAGCTTGTTCATGGTCTCGATCATGTGCACGGGGATGCGGATGGTGCGCGCCTGGTCGGCGATCGCCCGCGTGATCGCCTGCCGGATCCACCACGTTGCGTAAGTGCTGAACTTGTACCCTCGCTGCCACTCGAACTTGTCCACGGCCTTCATGAGGCCGATGTTCCCTTCCTGGATCAGGTCGAGGAACTGGAGCCCGCGGTTCGTATACTTCTTGGCGATAGATACGACGAGCCGCAGGTTCGCTTCCACCAGCTCGCTCTTGGCGTATTTGGCGCGCTCCTCCGCCCGCTCATAGGCCCGGAGCGCTTTTTTAAGATCGTCGGCTGAAACGCCGCACTCGACCTCTATCTTCTTAACCCGCTTGACCGCGTTCCGATAGGTCTTCTCCAGCCCGACGAGCGCCTCCTGCCTCATCTCGAGCCTGCGGGCCGCGTTCTTGAGCTCGCGCTCTCCCAGCCGCATTCTCTTGAAAACATCTTTGAGCCCGGCGATATCCAGTCCCGTCTTGCGCTCAAGATTGTGGATCTCCCGCTCCGAGAGGAGCACCTCACTCACCATCTCCCTGAGCTTCATGACCAGCCGGTCAGTCTGATGACAATGGATGTTGAGCGCCTCAAGCTTGGCGAAGAGCGCATACCGGGTGGACTGAATCTTGTCGCGCAGGCCTTTCTTCCGGGCCTCGCCGACACGGCTGCCGTTCACGTGGTTCACGAGGGTGTTGAGTTCCTTGGTATAGCGGTCGACCTCGTTGACCAGTTTGATCACCCGCGCGTGAAGCTCCTCCTCATTTTGGCTCTGGAGGTCCTCGAAATCATCGTCCCCGGCGTGGACAATCTCATGGATGCTGATCTTTCCCTTCCGCAGCTTGTCACCCAGCTCCCTGACGTCCTGAAGCGAGAACGGAAGGCTGTACAAGATCTGGGCGGCCTCACGTTTGCCGTCCTCGATCCTCTTCGCGATCGCCACTTCGCCTTCTTTGGACAGGAGCGGCACCGTGCCCATTTCCTTGAGGTAGAGACGAACGGGGTCGTCGGTTTTTCCGACACTGACCTCGGCCTCCTCTTCTTCAGCTTCCTCTTCGGCGGTTTCGTCGAGGGACATATCGTCCGAATCAACGCCGTCTTCCAGATCATCTTCCGCCGGCTGGCGCGCCTTGCCATCATGCCGTGAGTCGGCCATCTCAACCTCAAGGTCACCGTCACCGAACAGGGAGATGATGCTGTCAAGCTGCTCCGTTGAGACATCCTCATGAGGGATCGCATCGCCTGTCTCTTCAAAGGGCGCATAGTTCTGCTCTTTGCCCGCCGTATTCTGTTTTTTTGAATCTCCCGCCTTGCCCCGCTTTGACATACTCTGGTGCTCCTTATGTGTGATAGACGTTCATGTATCCGCCATCACGACTTGAATATCGAAACGATCACATCTCACCCTGCCGGTTCCCATCCATACCGCGAATCCGCCTGCCGGGTCGCCTGCTCAACTCTTGCTGTTCCTTGGTCAGACGAACGAATTCCGCCCGGTCACCACGCGCATCAGCCTCATGGATTGCTTTGCTCAACAACTTTATTTTCTTTTCCGGGTCTTTCTGCTTAATCAGGTCCACACAATCCTGACGGGACTTCTCCGGATCGACGTACACCGCCTCAAGCAGGGAGAAGTGCGAAATCAGCTTGTTAAACTCCTCATCACCTTCGCAGTGCAACGCATGGGTATCGAGCCTGCCTCCTGCATTCAAGACTTCAAAGATCCGCTGCGCCACCCGCTGGAACAGTGGATCCGTAAAATCCTGCGGCTGAATCTGCTCTAACAGGCCCTTTGCGATCACTTCGTCCTTGAGCATGAGGTGGATCAACGTCTCTTCCGCTTTGGGCCGATGACTCCGCAGGACCCCGCCAGCCTGGCCCTTCGCCGGTGCGGATAAAATCTGTTTTGCTTGTTGCGGCATCTCCTGCCTCAGCACAGCCTCATCAAGATCCAGGGCCTCCGCCGTCCGTTTCAGATAGTAGTCCCGCTCGATGCCGCTCGGGAGCTTGGCGATGAACCCGAGCATTTCCCCGGCCCTCTCGACCTTTTCGTCGATCGAAGCGGCCTGCCCGCCCTGCATCACCTGGCCGAGTACGAAATCCATGAACTTCACTGACTGCTTCAGACACAAAGCGAAGGCCTCGTAGCCCTTCTTTTTCAGGAACGTGTCCGGATCGTCGCCATCGGGAAGCGAGACCACATTCACCTTCATCCCGCTCGCAACAAACAGATCGGCGCCCCGCATGGACGCCTTCACACCCGCGGGATCAGGGTCGAAGATAAGGACAAGGTTCTGCGCAAATCTCCGCATGAGCCGAAGATGCCCCTCGGTGAGCGCCGTGCCGAGCGTGGCCACCGCATTCTGCGCGCCATACTGGTGGCAGGCAAGGGCGTCGAGATATCCCTCGACGATAATGAAATATTTCTGCTTCCGTGCCGGCTCCTTTGCCTTGTCGAGACAGTAGAGCACATTGCTCTTGCTGTAGAGCGGGGTCTCCGGCGAGTTCAAGTACTTGGGCAGCGAGTCGTCCATCACCCTGCCGCCGAAGGCGATTACGTTTCCGGAAATATCGCGGATCGGGAAGATGACCCTGCCCCGGAACCGGTCGTAATAACCCTCGCCCTCGCCCCGCTTTACGATGAGCCCGGCCTTTTCCATAATGCCGAACGGGTAACCCTTCTGCTTAAGATGCCTGAGCAGGCCGTCCCACTCGGGCCTGGCAAAGCCGAGCGAGAAATTCTTGACCATTTGATCGCTTACGCCCCGCTTCGCGAGGTATGCCCGTGCCGCGCTTCCCGCGGGACCTTCGAGCTCTCTACGGAAGTAATCCGCGGCCTCGGTTACGATCGTGAGGAGAACCTTGCGCTCATCCTCGCTCTTTTTCTCATCCTTATGGGACCTGCTTTCCGCGGGAAGCGTTATCCCTGCCCTGCCTGCGAGGGTTTTCACTGCCTCGGGAAAGTTCAGTCCTTCCTGCAGTTCGAGAAACTTGAATGCATCGCCCCCCATACCGCACCCGAAGCAATGGAAAATCTGCTTGTCCGGGTTCACATTGAACGACGGCGTCTTCTCGGAGTGAAAGGGGCAAAGTCCGACATGGTTCTTCCCCATCTTCTTGAGGGACACATATCCGGATATAAGGTCAACGATATCGATGCTGTCCCGGACCCGGCTGATGATATCTTCGGAGAACACGTTATTTTTTCAACTCCGCCACCGTTACACCCGCGCCGCCTTCGGCCTGCTCTCCCGGACGGATGGCCGCGATCAGCGGATGGTTTTTTAGAAATCCCGTCACTGCCGCCTTCAGCGCTCCGGTTCCCAGACCGTGGATAATGGTCACGACCGTCAAGCCACCCATCCCCGCCCGGTCGATAAAGCGGTCGACCTCAGCCATCCCCTCATCCACGCGGAGACCGATGATGTTCAACCGGTCCGGCGATCCTTCTTCCTCATGAAGTTCGGTTCCCCAGCCCGGCATCCTGCCCGCCGGCACAAGAGGTTCAACCAGCATAACCTCGCGCGGCGGAAGCTTGATCGTCTTGCCGTCAACCTCGATCTCGAGAATGCCCCGGTGCACGCCGCGCACCATGCCGGTCTTGTTCACTCTCGCGATCTTGACGCGGGCGCCTACGTGCAGCTCCGGCACAAGACCGGGAACGAACTGCTGATCTGGAAGCTCGGTCGGTTCAAGTTTCCCTGCAAGCACTTTAATTTCTGATGCCGTCTTTTTCGCCCCGGCCTGATCAAGCGATGCTGCGCGGGAAAGCTCGCGGAGCTTATGGCGTAGGGAAACCAGAACGTCCCGCGCCTCTTCTTTTACCTTTGACTTTACCGCACGCGCCTCTTCCTTCGCTGCCAGGAGCAGGGACTCCGCCTGGGTCCTCTGTTGCTTCGCTGCCGCACGCTCCCCCTCGAGCAGCAGCCTCTCTGACGCAAGTACGCGGGAATCGTCTTCCACCTGCTTGAGCAGCGTCTCAAGCCGGGTATCGTCTTCACTGATCCGGGCCCGAGCGCTCTTAATCACCTCGAATGGCACACCTAGCCGTGTTGCCATGTCCAGTCCATAGCTCCTGCCGGGCCTGCCCGGCACCAGCCGATACGTAGGCTTGAGCGTGTACGGATCGAACTCCATGGCCGCGTTCACCGCGCCGCTCGTCTGCGAACCGAATAGCTTGAGCGCGTTATGGTGCGTGGTCACCAGAGATATACAACCGCGTTCTATCAGGCTCTCGAGCACGGCCGCACCAAGTCCCGCGCCTTCGCTCGGGTCCGTCCCGGCCCCGAGCTCGTCCATCAGCACAAGGGAATCCTTGTCCGCCCGGCGAAGGATTTCCGCGATCTGGCCCACGTGGGAGGAGAACGTGCTGAGGTCCTGTTCCAGGCTCTGCTCGTCACCGATATCAGCGAACACCGAACCGAAACACGGCAGTTCACTCCCGTCGGCCGCGGTCACCGGCATGCCGGACTGCGCCATAAGGGAGAGCAGCCCCACGGTCTTCAGGATCACTGTTTTGCCGCCTGCATTCGGGCCGCTCAGAATAAGCGCCCGTTCCTTCGCGCTCAGCTCAATATCGTTCGGCGTGACGTCCTTGTCACCCGCCGCGTGCGTGAACTTGACAACCAAGAGAGGATGCCGTGCAGCGCGAAGCCGTATGCCGCCGTCCGAAGAAATCCGCGGCACCGTCCCATGATACTCCCTTCCGAACCGCGCCCTGGCGTACACCGCGTCGATCCCGGCAAGGGCCTCGATCGTTTCCTCTACCGTGTCCGCATCCTTCGCGATAAGCATGGTAAGCTCACGCAGGATCCGCTCCACCTCTTCGCGCTCCTCCATGCGAAGCTCTGCAAGGCGGTTGTTCTGATCCAGGATATCGAGCGGCTCCACGAAAAGCGTGGCCCGGGAGCCGGACTGTCCATGCACCACGCCCTGAAGGCTCTGCCTAAAGTTTGGCTTGAGCGGCAGCACATACCGTTCGTCGCGGATCGTGATCACCGGTTCCTGAATGACCTTCTGAAAACCGCTGTCCTGCAGGATGCCGGACATGCGGCCCAGGATATCCTCGCGCGTCCGCACGATGTGTTTGCGTATCTTCCGGAGCGCGGGACTGGCCGAGTCCTTGACCTCGGCCTTGTCATCGATCGCGGAAAAAACCGCGTCTTCGACAACTTTCAGCGGACGAACGGTCGCCGCCCTGGCGCACAGGAGCGGGGCCGACGGTCTGGTCCCGGTACCCTTGCCCTCGATCCGCAGGAAAAACTGTTTGACGCGCCGGCCGGCTCCGAGTGTTGTCGCGATATTCAGGAGCTCAATGGACGAGAGCATACTGCCGCTTACGTGGAGCTTTTGAACCGCCTGCCTGACATCAAGGATGCCGTCGAGCGACGGGGTATCGCCGCTCCCGAGGATGTGAATAAATTCACGCGTCTCTCGGAGTCTGATCTCCACGGTCGCGCGGTCCGCTGAGGGGACAAGCCCTAAAACGGCCTCTCTCCCGGGGTCCGACACCGCGTATCCGGCGACAATGCGTGTCACCTTGTCATATTCCAGCACACTCCGGGTATGGTCATTCATACCGCGAACATCAGTTCTGCTTTCCGATCCGTTAGAATCCCGGGCATTCCAGCACCATAAGCGGACCGCGTTTCTCGATAGTATCGAGAAGCAGATTCAGCCCGAGCTGATCACTCGCTATATGCCCGGTTATAACCTCATGGATGTGGTGCTTCTCCGCCTCTTTCCTACGGTCTTCGGACATATGCATCCCCATGATACAGGATTGAATCGCCTGAAATAAAAACTCATCCAGTTTCAATGAGCGGACCTCTGATCCGGACAGATTATACCTTACAAAAACGAGCATGAATTACACGAAGGAGACGAATAACCCCGATGAAGGCACACGTCTTTACGGCATTTGCGTCATTCGTCCCCGTTGTATCATTCGGAATAATGGCTTTTAGAATTTCCCGTTGGTTTGGAAGGAACCTAACTTGTGCTTTATAATCATAAAAAAAATCAGGGGGCCTTGGTTTTCATGGCCCCCTGCCCAGCCCTGGAGTGATACATCGCACGCCGCTGTGCCTGAAACAGGTTGTTTATTACCCCAGCGCATGTTTGACAAGCTCGCTGACCAATTTTCCGTCTGCACGGCCGCCCACCAGGGGAATAAGCGCCTTCATGACCTTGCCCATGTCCTTGGCACCCTGCGCGCTGGTCTCCGTGATTGCATTTCGAACCATGCCCTCGAGTTCGTCGCGGGTAAGCTGCTGGGGCAGATATGCCTCAAGGACCGGGATCTCGGCGGCCTCCTTGTCCACAAGGTCCTGCCGACCTCCCTTGGAGAATTGCTCAATCGAGTCTCTCCGCTGCTTAATGAGGGAACGAACGGTCTCTACTACCTCTTCTTCGGTAAGCGGCCGCCTTTTGTCGATTTGTTTGTTCTTAAGGGCTGCACTCAGCATCCTCAGGGTAGAAAGCTTGTCTTTGGCTCCTGATTTGAGGGCATCTTTAATATCCGTATCGATTCTCTCTCGTAATCCCATTCCGCCCCTCTCATCGAAGGATCGTTCACGCGATCACTTCACAGGTAACGCCGCTGTTAACACTTTTTTGTCGGATATGACGACTCATCCTCATCGGCTCTGCCGGGAAATACGTGCTGTCTTTGCGGCTTTTTTGCGTGCGGCTATCGCTTTTTTCTTGCGCTTCACGCTCGGCTTTTCGTAATGTTCTCGCTTTTTGACCTCTGAAAGCACGCCTTCTTTTTCAATGTTCTTTTTAAATCTCCGGAGTGCGGCCTCAAAAGGCTCATTCTCTCTTAACTTGATACTTGACACCCTCGCTACACCCCCCTTCCATCATATCTCATTGTTATATATGCTTTTTACTAATACTATACAAGCAATAGCACGGCTTTGGAATGAAAAAACAGAAAACCGCTCCTCTGTCACTATCGTCAGAAAAGCGGCATAATCATTAAAAGTAACAACTCCACCCATGAATGTCAAGGGAAATTTTCGTTAAATTATCAGGGTGTTTCACAGAAACAACTAGCAAAAAAATGATAGCACACACCGCTGAAAATCAACTCCGGTATGCTGCGTTGATCTTCACGTAATCGTATGACATATCGCAGGTCCAGACAACTGCACTCGCCTTGCCTTTGTGCAGATCAATGATGATCTGCACCTCCCGCTGCTTGAGCGCTAACATCGCATCACGGTCCGCATGCTTGCCCTGGCCCAACCCTTTCTCAACAAGCTTGGTCTTGCCGATGTAAATATCGGTTCTGGCCTCGTCCATCTCAACACCTGAATACCCCAGAGCTGACATGATCCTGCCCCAATTGGCGTCTTCTCCGAAAAGCGCGGTCTTGACGAGACTCGATTTGGCCACAGTCATGGCCGCGCGTTTTGCTTCAAGGGGATTTTTGGCGTTCCTAACCTCGATCTCCACGAACTTTGTCGCCCCTTCGCCGTCGCGCACTACCTGCTTTGCGAGCGAACGTGCAACCGTGTCCAAGCATGCCTGAAATTTTTTGTCTTCCTTGCTGCCAACACCGGGCCGCTTGTTTCCTGCAGCACCATTGGCCATGCAGAGGATCATGTCGTTTGTGCTCATGTCTCCGTCCACGGTGATACTGTTGAAAGACTTCTCCGTAGAAGCAAGCAGAGACTTCTTGAGCATAGTCGGCGAGATGTTCGCGTCCGTCACGATGAAGCAGAGCATGGTCGCCATGTTCGGATGGATCATGCCTGATCCCTTGGCAATGCCTGCGATGGTGACGGTCTTGCCGCTGATCTCTTCCTGCACAATCGCAAGCTTGGGATAGAGGTCCGTGGTCATGATGGCCTCGGCCGCCTGCTCCCAGCCCATGGTCGACAACAAGCCGACCGCAGTACTGATTCCGGTCGCCATCCTTGGCATGGGAAGAAACTCGCCGATCACACCCGTTGATGCAAGGTAGACGGCGTCGGGATTGATGCCGAGTTCCCTCGCTGCGATCTCCGCCGTGGCACGCGCGTCGGCGATGCCGCGCTTGCCGGTGCACGCGTTTGCGCAGCCGCTGTTCGCGATGATGGCCTGCCCCTTGCCAGACTTTATCTTCGCCATGTCCAATACAACGCACCCGGCCTTTACCCGGTTCTTCGTAAAGACACCGACGGCCGCGGCCTCGCGGTCCGAGTAGATAATCGCAAGATCCTTTTTGTCGGTCTTCTTGATCCCGCAGTGGATGCCCCAGGCTTTATATCCAGGCACGGAAAAGCTTTTTGTGTCTAAAATCCTCATCATGCTACCCCTGTCAGTAGTAATTTGGATACCCAATCACGGGAATAGTCCCGCGAACTTGAGACCTTCGGTTTCTTCGAATCCCATCATCAGGTTCATGTTCTGGATCGCCTGACCCGATGCTCCTTTGACAAGATTATCGATGGCCGCGACCACGACCGCCCGTCCCGTGCGCGGGTCGGAATAAACCCCGATATCGCAGAAATTTGAGCCCCGCACGTTCCGGACGTTCGGGAACTGGCCGGCCGGGAGCAGTCGCACAAACGGTTCGTTATGATACAACTCCTGGTACAACGAATGCACCTGTGCCGTATCCATCTGTGTCGCCAGCTTAGCATATGCCGTAGTCAGAATCCCCCGGTTCATGGGGACAAGGTGCGGCGTAAACGAGACTGTTATCTGCTTTCCTGCCAGAGCGGAAAGTTCCTGTTCGATTTCTGGCGTGTGGCGATGCGTCCCCACCTTGTAGGCCATGAAACCCTCGTTCACTTCCGGATAATGGTGCGCTAGCGAGGGGCTTCGGCCCGCCCCCGAAACGCCAGATTTTGAGTCAATGATGATACTCTGCAGATCAACCGCATCATTCTTGATGAGCGGCGCGAGCGCCAGGATTGAACTCGTGGGATAACATCCCGGGTTCGCTATAAGCAATGCCCTTTTTATCTTCTCACGATGCAGTTCCGGCAGACCATACACTGCATCCTTAAGAAGCTCAGGATACTGGTGCGTGTGTTCATACCACGTTTCGTACACAGCGGGGTCGGCAAGTCGGTAATCAGCGGAAAGGTCAACCACTTTTTTCCCGAGCCGAATAAATTGGAACGCCGCAGCCTGCGCTGTCACATGCGGAAGCGCGAGGAACACAACATCTGATTTCTTCGCGATCGTATCAGGATCGAGGGATTCACATACGAGCGAGGTCAAACCGCCAAGATTCGGAAAAAGGGACGTGATGGGTTTTCCTGCGGATTTTTCCGACGTGATCGCGGTCACATTAACCTTGCCATGGTTCAGGAGGATCCGCATAAGCTCGCCACCTGTGTAACCGCTTGATCCCGCGATCGCTATGTTCAGTTTTACGACACTCATGGTGCACCCCGCTCATGCATCACCAAAGAAGCATTGAGCAAAATAAAAGGGAAGGCATCTCTACCTTCCCTTCTTCTTAACAGGAAATGAAACTCAACAAACAGATAGGCATTTGATCCCTTATCTCTTGGAGAACTGGAACCGCGCACGAGCACCTTTTTGGCCGTACTTTTTGCGCTCTTTGGCCCTGGGGTCTCGGGTCAACAGACCCTCTTTACGCAGCTTCACGCGGGACTCGGCGTCCACTGCGAGGAGCGCCTTGGATATCCCGTGCCTGATTGCACCAGCCTGTCCGGAGTTGCCACCGCCGAGTACGCTCACGAGCACGTCGAACTTGTCGATCGTCCCGGTAACCTCGAAGGGCTGGCGGATAATCATCTTAAGCACAGCACGACCGAAATACTGGTCCATGGTCTTGTCATTGATAGTGACCTTGCCGCTGCCGGGCATCATCCACACCCTGGCGATGGAATTCTTTCTTCTTCCTGTTGCGTAATATCTGGATACGGTTGCCGCTGACATTCAATCCTCCTCAGGTACGCCCTGGTTTCCCTTATTATTTAATGCTCATCTCCACCGGCTGCTGCGCGGTGTGTGGATGCTTGTCCCCGGCATACACCTTGAGTTTCGAGAACATCTGCTTACCAAGCCTGGTCTTTGGAAGCATGCCCTCGATGGCCTTCTTTATCACTTCCTCGGGGTTAGTCCTCATGAGCGTGCCGGCTGTGACGGACTTGAGGCCACCAGGAAATCCGGAGTGGCTGTAATAGATTTTTTTATCAAGTTTCTTGCCGGTCAGGTGCACCTTGTCCGCGTTCACCACAATCACGAAATCGCCGGTGTCCACATGGGTGGTGTAAATAGGCTTCGTCTTGCCTTTGAGCACCGAAGCCACAACCGTTGCCAGCCTGCCCAAGGTCTTACCGTTCGCATCAACGACAAACCACTTTCTTTCGATATCCGCTTCTTTAGCTGAATAAGTAGCCATAACTCCCGCCTTCTCGCATAGTGATGTTTTTTTTCAGAATAGCGAATATAAACAATTTACTCAGATTTGTCAAGCATTTTGTGCAGAAGAATAGGGAAGGCTTTGCGTAAGACCATTCCACACATAACATGGATATAAAAACATTAAATATCATCATGTTATGGATAGCAAGGTCGCTTGAAAAAAATATGGCGGTGATTTCTCACCGCCTTTTGCCGTTCAATAAAATACCTCTTTTGTTTTTGTCGGTCTGGTATCCGGTTTTCTACGCTTTTGCACCAGCTGTTTGTTTCTCTTTCTTGGTCACGGGCGATACGATGAAGCCCATGGCCGTGCCCAGGAGGCCGCCTACCACTATGCTCACCGCCGCTGCGCACGCGATCCCTACCACGATCCCCATGACCACCGCCGCCCGCACGATCAGGGTCGGCTCTACCGCGCCGCCCGAGAGTTTCTGGAGCAGAATCAGGGTCCCGTAGCTGCCAAAGTAGAACCCCGGCATGATGCCGAATACCAAGAATACCAGCCCACCTACCGTTGCTCCGATCTTCATTCCCGCCTTTACCGTCTCGTTCTTCATGATTATTTCTCCTTTTTCTTTCAGCCGTAGCTGTATATTTTAAGTACGCGTAATTGTCTCTGTGTGCGCCTATTTGTTTGCGGTCTTTGCCTCTTCAGCGGCGGCATGGGTTCCGGACTCAAGTGCCTTGCCAACCAGCCAGCCTAAGGTCGACGTGGCCGTCACCATCACGATCCCGGCTACCAGTACGCCCAAAAGCATGGATGCCAACACGATGATTCTGGATACAAGTCCGGGATGGAGCGGAAGCCCGAATAGCCACCCTGCGATGTTGATGCCCATCGCGCCGCCTAAAAGGCTGCCGGGCATAAGACCGAACAGTGCGAAAAGCACCAGTCCTGCGCCTGCACCTATGTATGTCGTCTTTCTTGCTATTGTGGTCTTCATGTTCGTGTCCTCCTTTTTGTATCGTCTTGCCTAAGTACATTGCAGCAAGCATGCCAAAACATAACCCGTTGATTTTATAAGAGACCGATACCTCATCCATTTTGCAATGCTGAGAAA
>JBGPIG010000004.1:0-21074 GCA_041484745.1 Nitrospirota bacterium
AACGCTATGACATAGTAACGCCATCCAGCGTCAGGCTATCGCGCGGGTGGCCGGATTGCATCGGAAGTACTGGCCGGAATCAGGCCGGAATGAGTGGCCGGAATCGTCGGAATACACACCCAAACGTGCTCAAGCTGTACGGCTGTGACAGTTCCACCGGAAATGAGTGTTTTTGCGGGTATGCCGTTTGTGGCTAGGATTGTCCCGACCATATTCGGATCGGTAGCTCCGCCTACCCAGTTTTTAGCCTTATCTATTGGAATCTCTATGGTTCCGTAGACGTAACGAGCGGAGATGTTTGAAGCGCGTAAAAGCGCGATAAGAAGCGAGGTTGTGTCAATGTCATTGCACTGTTTTGTCTGGAGGCACATATCAGCCCCTTGGATGGAACCATAGGTAGGAACGAATTCGATGTTGTTCCTAACCCATTCGTAAATTTTCAGGGGCTTGTATCCAAGCTCCTGGGCTTTTGCTTTTATCGCTGGCGTGAACTGGATTTCGGGGGTCTCTGCAAGGTCGGCTGCTGACGCAGGCGGATGGGTGACAATTATTGGGGTAGCGATTATTGAATTCAATATTATGCTGTCCGTGGTAAGATTGGCGAATTGTTGGCCTGAGGACGGCGCTCCTTGCCATGAGCTCACTTCCGTTTGCGGCGGCAACACTAAGCCATCTAACGGGCCATTTGATGCAACGATGATTGGTTGGTGTGCCTCATTTTTCCTCTGCTCATCTGCGGGATTGAGTTTCGCGCCCTTTCTTAAAGGTTGCATGGGAAGTATCTTTTTATCTTCCGGCTTTTTCTCTTCCTGAGTGGCGTGCTTTACCAGTCTGGCTTTATTGGGGAGCTTGTTTGGGTCGAAGGGCTTTCTCTTCTTTGGTGGTTTTATTTTGGCAAGGTGCTTTTGGGTTTTTGCGAACTCAGCCGTTAAGGCGGAGGGCGTCTTTGCTCTCTCAATGTTATCGAGATTTGCCTTGAGTTCGGAGAGGCTGTCATCGTAATTCTTGACGAATTTGCTGTGACGGTCGAGGATTTCTTTTGGAAGGTTGGCAGATTTGAGTTTCTTTTCTGTATCGGAGAATTCTTTTTTGAGATCAGTGTCGATAGCATCGATATCAGCTTTGCGGGCTTTGATCGATTCGATCTCGGAAGCGACATCCTCGCCCTTCGCTGCCTTCCCCTCTGCCTTCGTTGTGTCCTTGTGAAGATCATCGAGGAGCGTTTCAAGTTTCTCGGCAGGATTATGCTTCTCAGTCTGTCGACCCTGTGTTTTGGCCACTTTGCTATCTTGCGTGGCCGCAAAAGCAGCCATTTGATAAAAAGACAGGTATGTCCACGAAAAAAAAGCCAGGGTAATTACGGAAATCACTTTCAAAGCATATTGGTATGCCCGCATAGAAGTCTCCCGTTTATATGAAATTGTTAGGGGGAAATACGTCAGAGATGTAGTATCTTTTTATCATTTATACGCTGAATTGTCAATCAGGTTCATCTTTTCAATAGCGTTCTATTGGTTCACGAATGAAGGATGGGAATATACGCAGATGAAGGAAACGCATCATGAGTTGGACGGTGACGCTTCAGTTGCCTTGACAATTGACTGTGATAAAAATGTGATAAAAATAATCCAAACAGGCATAATCATCGTAACAGATAGAATCATTGTAACGCCATCAACCCTTTGATTCATCGTTAAAAACGGGAAACCAGGCGATTTATCAAGGATTGTGTTTTTCTGCCCGTTCCTGCTGGCAGTCTTGGGGTCCGGGGTTCGATCCCCCGCAGCTCCACCAAGTTTTCAAGGGGTTGACCTTCACTGGTCAGCCCTTTTTCATTTGAGTGTGCTAAATTTGTGCTAATTAATTTCTCCAGAGTCTTGTGCTCAGGGGTTCGATCAATTTTTCATAACCAGAATTACAAAGGGTTAGCCTTGTGAGCTAACCCTTTTCGTTTTACTGTGCTAATTTCCCAGCCCCGGATTCTTGTGCTCACCCCTCAGCATCTGTATAGCGATCGACGCCAGATAATCGCCGCACTGCTGCATCATCATCTTCCGCTCTTCAAGGTGCGTGGTCCTGTTGAATGCCCAACCGTTCGGCTCGCGCACGGTATGCGCGAGCTGGTGCTCGATATACTCAACCCGGACGTGGAGAATTTCGTCAAGGATCGTGCGGGCCATGGCGCGGAATCCATGGCCGGTCATCTCGTCCTTGCTGTACCCATGCGGCGCAGCGCACACTATTCCGTTTCATGCTCAGGGAGCGATCGCAGGTAAGAGAGGACGTGCAGGATGTTGAGAATTGTCAAAAGCCCCAGGACCGCGATCCCGGACAGGGTGAAAGCGAGGAACCCTGTCGCGATGCTGAGAACAGCCAGCCCGTAGTGCGGCAGGACAAAACGAAGCGCCGCATCGGGAGGCTTTCCGGCGTATGAGGAAAGAAAGATCGTAGTCAGCGATACCATGCTGACGCCCGCAGAGGCGCTGAGAATGAAGGCCTCCGGTACTGGCATCATCGCATACGGCGGCAGCGCGATCACCCGCTTGACCCCAACGGCAATGGATGCGATGGCCAGAGTCAGCGGTAAGTGGGCATACAGCCATTGCTGATATGCCCTGACGTGATTCTTCGAGGTCAACTGCCTTGTTCCTGCGCCCCGGACCCCCTCAAAGTATCCCCACCATAGAGTAAAGGCGATGATCAATCCCATGATGCATGCGGAACCCGTCGCGAACGTCAGTTGATCCGCCCCTACTCCCATAACAACGCTGACCACGGCCTCGCCGATGACAATGATGGTAAAGAGGCCGAAACGCTCGGGAAGGTGCATGAGATGAGGAGGAAACCTGGCATGGAGTTGTCCGGCGGTAAGCGGCGCGAGAAAATCGATGACGATCGCGACGTACCACACGATGAAACGCAGCGGCGCCGGCAGGAACGTCGATACGACCCATAACGCAGCCGCGATCCCGAAGCCCGTCATATACCGGTGTACGATGGGCCGGACAGACGGCAGGTGTTTTGCGGCGCGATAATATTCAGCCACGAGAATAAAGCGGACCGCTGCATACGACAGGGCAAAACCGACTGCGCTTCTACCAAGGGCATTGGGTATGTACACGATGAGCGAAGCCACCGCCACGATCTGTGCCATCGTGAGAAGCCTGTGGCCGAGATCGTCCGAATCAAATCTGGTCAGGTAAAAAGTATGGCCGACCCATGCCCACCAGACAGGCACAAAAAGAACGGCGAAATGCAGCAAGCCGTTCCAGGAGTAATCGCTGTTAAGGTTTCCCGCCAGCCGGGATATGGCCGCTACGAATACGAGATCATAGAAAAGCTCCAGCCACGTCGCGTGCCTCTCCCGCTCTTCTGCAACATCGGTCCTGAGCCGCGGCGGTTTGATCAGCTCTTTCCTGAACATGTCCGTTGCTGTCCCCTTACTCTTCTTCCCGGGAAACGACACGGGACGCGCCGGTCCTGGTGTTCACCTCGACGCAGTATTCGACCTCTTTCCCGTTCAGGTATATCTTTGACCGCACGTCCTTTGTTGCTTCGCATCGCGGACAGAACTCCACCCAGCCGCAATGCTCGAAGTCGCGCACTTATTCATTGCGATCCCGCCTGCTTGTGCTTTATGAACGTTCCGTTCTGATACTCTTCGAATGCCTGTTGCAGCTCTTCATCGGTGTTCATCACGATCGGGCCGTACCAGGCCACGGGCCCTCCGATAGGCCTGCCGGATATGAGCAGGAAACGCACCGGTTCGCCCTGGGCTGAGACAGTCACCTGATCGCCGTCGCCGAAGAGCACGGCGGTCCCGTTGTGGATGTAGGGATCTCGCTTCATGTCGAAATAGTTCTCGCCCAGCGCACTGTAAGCAAAGGGGTTTTTCTCATTGCAAAAGACGCCTTTACCCCCGATAACATAGGCAAAGACCGTATGTCCGCGCGGGGTCTTGTGGACAAACTCGGAAAGCGCCGGGAGGGTGATGTCGAGATATTCAGGATCAATAACGATGTCCGTGACCGGGCCTTTTTTCCCCTCCACGGTCCCGGCGATGATCTTGATCTTCGCGCCGTTCTTTGTCGTGATCTCCGGCACCTGCGAGCTCTTAATATCGCGGTACCGGGGGTCCATCATCTTGTGAGATTTGGGAAGGTTGGCCCAGAGCTGAAATCCCTCCATGATCCCGTTGTCATCCCCCTGCGGCATTTCCTGATGAATAATGCCGCTCCCCGCCGTCATCCATTGCATGTCTCCCGACGAGATGACGCCCTTATTGCCCATGCTGTCGCCGTGCTCCACATCGCCCTTGAGCACGTACGTTATCGTCTCGATGCCGCGATGGGGGTGCCAGGGGAACCCCTTGATGTATTGATAGGGGTCGGTGTTGCGGAAATCGTCGAGCATCAGGAACGGGTCGAAGAGCGGAACCTCGCTGTTTCCGAATACCCTCCTAAGATGGACTCCCGCTCCTTCGAGAGTAGGTCTGCTTTTATATACTTTCCTGATCTTTCGGTTTTCCATCATAAATGTTACTCCTTGATATTATTTTGTTATCTTCTGCATGAGGCAAGACCAGCCGGACCCGGTTGTGCGAGATGACCGATGGTTTTGTCGTCCGATCTTTCCATACGAACGTCATCCGGAGATTACTGCCTTTTGCCGGACGCGTTTGTTTCAACCCACGCTGCGAACGCATTCATGAACTTCGTTGCGAATTCCCGGGTCGACTCACTGGACAGGTCGCCTCGCTCATCGAAGAGATCCCCTGCTTTCCCGATATATGCTTCCGGCTGTTGCATTGCAGGAACATTAAGGAACACCAGCGACTGTCTGAGATGGTGGTTCGCGCCAAAGCCACCGATAGCGCCGGGCGAGACGCTCACAACCGCGCCCGGTTTTCCAGCCCACGTGTTTTTTCCATAGGGACGGGAACCCACGTCGATAGCGTTCTTTAGCACTCCGGGAACAGAGCGATTGTATTCCGGTGTTACAAACAAGACGCCGTCAAACTTCTTCAAACGTTCACGGAACTCGGTCCAGGCAGCAGGCGGGTTGTCATCAAGATCCTGATTGTAAAGCGGCAGCCCCCCGATCTCAATAATTTCGAGGCTAAGAGAACCAGGCGAAAGCTTCATCAACGCCTTTGCCATTTTACGGTTGAATGATTCCTTGCGAAGGCTCCCTACAAGGACCGCGATGATTTTCTGTGCCATGATCTTCCCTCCTTTAAGAGTGAATCAGCCGATTAGCACCGCAATCATTGAAACCAAACCGCCATCCACTTCCTTTGCCCGGAAACCGATTGGTTCGTCTTTCCTGACACGCCCTGTCGGCCCGTGCCATCACGACATTGACACCCAACGGAAATACCGGTACCAAACTGCCCTCGGGCAGAGAGCCCCCGTCCCTTGCGCATATCCAATCCTTTTCAACCATCAGGTCTGAATCTCCGATCAATAATTGAGTTCGTCATGTAACACGCGGGCAAACAGCACGGCTTCTGCCGCATCCGCTCGCCCACTTGTTGAATATGCTCTTTGCGGCTATTCACATCGGCTGCAAGACTTGCATCACTGTTTCGAAATCACCTTAATTTCCGATTCCGATCTGCTTCATGTACGTCGCGTTGTCCCAGAAAAGATATTCTTCGATCATAACGCCGTCCTTCCAATGCCCCACGGTGCACATGTTAAGGGTAAACTTCTTGCCCGTGGGCTGAATGAACCTCCCGTCCCCGATCGGCATGGGCTTGGTAAAGGTCCCGGTCATCACTCCTATTACAGAGGTCCAATCTCCTGACCCGAATTTTACCGGGTGGATTTTGATGGCCGTATCGGGTGCATACACGAACATCGCCTTGAGGTCTTCAATGTGCCTTTCGATGCCTGTCGTGAAATGCCCATCCGGCCAGTTGACCTTCACGTCCTTCGAGTGACTTTCATGCAGCCGCGTCCATTCTTGATTGCTGAAAACGACGAAATCCAGTTCGTCGAAGGTCTTGATGTGTTTCTCGACCATCGCCTGTTCATCAATGAACTTCTTCAGCTCCTTTTTCGTCTCTTCGATCTTGGCCTGCATTTCCGGCGAGTAGCCGACCTTCGGATCTCCTGCAAATGCCGGTGACGTGAAACCCATCAAAAATACTGCGATCGTACATACGCTCCAAATAAGTCTTTTCATTTGTGGATCTCCTTTTTTTGCGAGTTTGGAAACCGTCTGGCAAAGGCCGCTTATCACTTGACTGACGAGCCAGTAGAAATGCCAAAGATCAATCGAACTATCCGCCAGCAGACAAAGAGTGCCCCGGGGAGCGCGAGAATCGCTGCAAGCCTGCTCCAGAAGATTGCTTTGGTAAATTGGACCGCGATCCTTTCTTCCGCTGCCTTTTCTCTTTTGGACAGTTCTGCTACAGCACGCGTATGAATTTCGTGCTCCTCCGCATACCTGAACAGGCACGAATTCAATTCTGCGCTGGACTTCTCGGAAAATTCAGGATCGTAGTCCATATAGTATTCTCCCCGGCCTCTCCCATGGGTTTAGCCTTCTCACCACAGCTCATATTATATAGTATTAGTATAACAGGTCTTTTCCAGGGAAACCGACCCATTGATCACGCTGCTCACTTATTAGCATGCGAACCGTCGCAATAGGGCGGGATCTTCGTCCGTACGCAGTTGCACAACGCAGCTTGCTTTTCCTCAACAACAGCGAATTGCAGCGGCTTTTTCGACGTTCCCTTGTGGATCCATCGCAAAACGGCGTGGTCTTAGTCTTTCCTCAGGTACACCAGTAATACGTTCCCGGCTCCAGGTCCTTTGTAAGTGGATTGCCCATCTGTCGATTCTCCTTTTTCATCAGATTGTATGCATAGGTGAATTATGGCGCGCAAAGCAACCCCAGTTTTGAGCCAATCCTATACGGGAACGATGGAGGCGTTCAGATATCCTATCAGTTTTGAGGCGGGATTACTTGATTCTCATTGGGTTAGTTTTGAAACAAAATGAGCACAACGATTGCTCGCTGTGCTCAATAGAAATATCATATTTTCTAATTTAATTACTTTTTGCCGGACTGAGTCTCAGTAGCTTTTTTAGTAGAGGACTCTTTCTGTTCCTCAGTCGGTGAGTATTGGGCAGTTTGCTGCACTGCCGTCTTGCCCTGAGCCGAGATAGTCACCACATCAACCTTCTGCTGCGGAGTCGCCGCCTCTGGAGCTGGTTTCGGGGGGGCTACTTGCTGAGTCTGAGCAACTTGTGAACCACCGATTGCGCTTGAAATTGCATTTACATCTGCCATGATTATTTCCTCCCTTCTTTTAAAACGTACTTATCCCTGCCTATCTTATCGACAACTCTTATTGAAACTATGATGCAGTTACTTCTTGCCTGCCTGAGTCAGCAAATTGCCCTGTTGTTTTTCAGCACTATTGTCAGATGACACTACCACTGGACTGGAAGGTTGCTGTGCTAACGGTGGTGAGTGATTATCTTGAAGTGCTTTCTGCGCGGGTTGCATTGCCACCGTTGCTGCCCCAAGATAGCTTTCTACCGTTTTTGCATCCAAATTCAAGATGATAGCAATCTCAATAATCGGTCTTCCTGTATCTCTGAGCATCTTGGCTTTAGCCGCCGGAGAAAGTTCAACGGTGTCCATTTTCTGCTGATTCTGCGGAGTTTTTTGAGTTTTTGTAATCGGAGAATCAGGCTGACCCGGTTTGGACAGCATTCCTAAGACTTGCAAGGACGGATTCGATGTCGTAGTTATAGGAGTCGATGAGTCAGCCTGAGTAATCCTGGGCTGTATCGCTCTGACTTGTACAGCTTGCGCAGGTGGATTCACTCCTGTAATAGAGATCGCCATGGCTTATTACCTGTTTTTCAACTGTTGAGACTCCTTCAAATCTCTTATCGGCAACTCTGGCAGAAACTTTAGGTCATTCTGGGATATCTTCTCACAGACCTGACTGTTTCACGAATCTCTTTACTCTATGAAGTTGCCTTAAAGTCAGATGCCTTATCAAACTTACTGCAGTCAAACAGAATAAAGTCAGAGTGTCTGAATGTTCGGGCCTTCCTATGTCTTTTTCCATTCTAGTGAGTTCAATACGTTCTGGCCGTAGAACTGTATTCGCCATAATGCTTTCCGCAAGCTTATATCTCATGACCGAATATTTTTCATGATCATCGTAGCGTACTGGCTACAGATTCCGGATCCCATTCCTGCAAAATGATTCCTTGTTTTCGATTCTTCTCTCGATAATCTTGTCGGCGTAAAGGGCCTTGTCGCTCTGCATATTCCAAGAAGGTGGATGCCAGAGATGGAAAACGATTGCCAGGTTCCTCATGGACCGGACCTGTTTTCCCAGATTCAAAACCCGAATGCCCAAATCGTTATCCTCACCCGATCCGTCCAGAAAATCCTCGTCGCATCCGTTAATCGTCATAAACAGGTCTTTGTAAAGGCTGAAATTGCAACCCCAGATTCCGTCGTCGGTGATATGATCTCGGTGCATAATTCGTCTCAGTACTCGACTCTTGATCTGCAGCGCCTCTTCGACCTTACGCGACTTATTTTGACCCAATGACAATGAATCGATGACAAGTCTCTTACTGAAGGTATTCAACACCAGGCCTTCCGCCAGGAGTTGCTCGGTCAACCGTTTTCCGATATCGACCCGTCTACCGCCAAGAATGGCTGAAGAAGAGCAGTGTTCCTGGTGCACTCGCACAAAATGACGGTGGGCCATGCAATCGCCGTCAATAAACACCAGGTATTCTCCGGTGGACTGTCTGACCGCCTCGTTCAGGATACGTGATTTTCTGAATCCGATATCTTCTTGCCATACGTGTTTGACAGAAAATCTATCGTGAAGCAAATTTTGCATTTCCAGCACGACATCCCGCGTTTCCGATGTACTTCCGTCATCGGCAATCAAGACCTCCGATGGCAGCGTGCTTTGTCGAGCCAAGCTTAATAAACAGAGCTTGAGCTCCCTGGGCCGATTGTAGGTTGGTACAATTGTTGATATTCTCATCCTATTTGCTTTCTATCTACCCTAAAATAACTGATGCTCATCATAGTATGTGGTGGAATAAGTTCTGATCTTAGGGCCCGCTGCACAATCTACTATTAGTCTCCCTTCTGATCGAAACGAAGGCTCTCGCATCGGGTTAAACTTTATGTGTTTAGAAGAGTGGCAACTATAAAGAGGAAGATATACCGTGCTGCAAGTTATAACCGATATTTCCTCCTCAACCTCTGTGTGGCAACAAAATTTCGAGACTTTTCCTGTTGAAACATACAAATGATTGCATTGCTTGTCTATGCTTACCTTCTGTCTCATCCCAGTTCAAGGTATATGACTTCTCTGCAGCGCCTGTCGTCCACGCACACCTTCAAACCAGATCCTGAACCGGTCAAGATAAAGATACACCACCGGCGTCGTGTAGAGCGTGAGCATCTGGCTGAAGATCAGTCCGCCCACAATGGCGATGCCGAGGGGACGGCGAAGCTCGGACCCTACCCCGTGGCCGACTGCCAGCGGCAGTGCCCCTAAAAGAGCGGCCATGGTCGTCATCATGATTGGCCGGAATCGCAGGAGACAGGCCTGATAAATCGCCTCTTCCGGGCTCTTCCCTTCCTTGCGCTCCGCCGCGATAGCAAAATCGACCATCAGGATGCCGTTTTTCTTCACAATGCCTATCAGCAGCATTATGCCGATGATGGCAATTACGCTGAGGTCGATACCAAAGATCATCATGGCCAGCACCGCGCCCACACCGGCCGAGGGAAGCGTCGAAAGGATCGTGATCGGGTGGATATAGCTTTCGTACAACACACCAAGCACGATATAGACCGTTATGAGCGCCGCCAGGATCAGAAGCGGCTCATTCGCAAGGGAATCCTTGAACGCCTGGGCAGTACCGGAGAAGGTCCTCCTGATGCTCGTCGGCATGCCCATCCGGCGCGTGGCGTCTTCGATCGCCTTGACCGCGTCCCCGAGCGCCACTCCGGACGGCAGATTGAACGACGTCGTGATCGAAGGAAACTGACTCTGATGGTTTATCGCAAGCGACGTTGTGGTCGGTTCATAATGCGTGAAAGCGCTCAAGGGAACGAGCTGTCCGCTCGAGGAAGGAACGTAGATGTGTTTCAGCGTGTCGGGCCGCTGCAAGAACCGGGGTTCTACCTCCATCACCACGTGGTACTGGTTCAAGAGCGAGTAGGTGATCGAAACCTGGCGCTGTCCGAAGGCGTCGTACAAGGTATTGTCGATGATCTGCGGAGTAATGCCCAGCCGCGAGGCCGTGGCACGGTCGATCACGAGTGTGGCCTGGAGCCCCTTATTCTGCAGATCGCTGCTCACGTCGACCAGCTGCGGGATTGTTCTCATCTTCTGCAGCACGCGCTGGCCCCATTCGTTCAGCTCCGTAAGGTTTTCCCCCTGGAGTGTGAACTGATAGAGCGCGTTGCTGGTCCTTCCGCCGATGCGCAGGTCCTGCACGGGCTGCAGAAAGGTGGGCGCCCCAGGCACACCGGCAAGTTTTTTGCGCAAGCGCGCGATGATCTGTGGAGCGCTGGCATCGCGTTTTTCAAAGGGTTTGAGAGAAATGAACATCCGGCCCGTGTTCGTCGTGGAACCGCCGCCACCCCCGCCGCCGGTGAATCCCGTCACGTACTCCACATCAGGGTCGGTCTTGATCACGTCAACGATGTCCAGCAGCTTTCCCTTCATTGCCTGGAACGACGTGTCCTGCGCCGCCTGGATGCTTCCGGAGATCCTGCCCGTGTCCTGCTCCGGAAAGAACCCCTTGGGCACAAGGATGAACAGAACCACGTTGGTCACGATCGTCATCACGATAATGATAAGCATGAGCCGGGAATGGCCAAGGGCCCAGCGAAGGCTCCTTTCGTAGCGGCCGTGCAGCCAATTGAACGAGCGTTCGCTTGCGCGGAACAGGACGCCGTGTGCACTCCGCTTCTCAGGCCTCAGGATCGTGGCGCACATCATGGGCGTCGTGGTTAGTGATACGAGGAGCGACACCATGATCGCTGCCGAAAGCGTCACTGCAAATTCCCGAAAGAGCCTGCCCACCATGCCGCCCATGAGGAGAATAGGGATGAACACGGCAACGAGCGAGGCGCTCATGGACAGGACGGTAAAGGCGATCTCTTTGGTCCCGGACAGCGCAGCCTGGACGGCGGATTCCCCTTTTTCCCGGTAGCGGGTGACGTTCTCGAGCACGACGATCGCATCGTCAACCACAAACCCCGTTGCGATCGTAAGCGCCATAAGGGAGAGGTTGTCGAGCGAGTAGCCGCAGAGATACATTACGCCAAAGGTGCCGATGATCGAGACGGCAACCGCGACCGCGGGTATGATCGTGGCGCGCACGTTCCGCAGGAACCAGAACACCACGAGGATAACGAGCACGCCCGAGGCTATCAGCGTCCTTTCGACGTCCCGCAAAGAGCCGCGGATCGACGGGCTGCGATCGAGCACGATCGACAAGGAAACGTCGCCGGGCAAAGCCGCTTCGAGCTGCGGAAGAAGCTCTCGCACGTTGTCAACGGTCTTGATAATATTGGCGCCCGGCTGACGGAACACAATTACCATGACTGCTGCTTTGCCGTTCACGAACCCCGCGGCGCGCAGGTCCTCCACCGAATCCTGCACGTCAGCCACATCCGCCAGCCGCACCGCGGCCCCTGACCGATATGCAACGACGAGGGGCAGATACTCCACGGCCTTGTTCAGCTGATCGTTCGTGCGGATCTCCCACGTTTTATCGCCGAACGCCAACTGGCCCTTGGGCCTGTTGACATTGGTGGTCGCCAGCACACCGCGCACGGATTCCAGGCTGATGCCGTATTTAGAGAGTGCCAGCGGATTCAGGTCTATGCGGACAGCAGGAAGAGAACTCCCTCCCACGAACACCTGTCCCACGCCCTCCACCTGGGAAAGTTTTTGCTGCAGGATGGAGGAAGCCGCGTCGTACATCTGCGCCGTGCTCTTGGTATCGGAGGTCAAGCCGAGAATGAGTATGGGGGCATCGGAGGGATTGACCTTGCGGTACGTCGGATTGGCCGGAAGATTAGCAGGGAGGAATCCTCGCGCCGCATTGATCGCGGCCTGGACGTCGCGCGCCGCTCCGTCGATGTCGCGAGTCAGGTCGAACTGCAGTGTAACGCTCGTCGAGCCGCGGTAGCTCGTTGACGTCATTTCCGCGACGCCGGCGATGCGGCCGAACTGCCGTTCCAGTGGCGCCGCGACCGAAGTGGCCATGGTCTCGGGGTCCGCTCCGGGAAGCGCCGCCTGCACCGATATCGTCGGGAAATCCACCTGCGGCAGCGGCGACACAGGCAGCAATCGGAAGGCGATCACGCCGGAGAGCACGAGGCCCGCCGTTAGGAGCGTGGTTGCGACCGGTCTCTTGATAAATGCTGCTGAAATGTTCATGATGATTTCCTAACCCGGACAAGCGGAAACCAAAACCTTGACACGAGTCGCGTTCGTGGCAGTAAACTCGCAAAGACGCAAAGGTTGCAAAGGTTTAAACCCAAAAGACTTGAATTTCTTTGCGCGCTTGGCGTCTTTGCGAGAAATTTATTTGCCTTTTTTGTTTTGAATTTGGTTCGGACATCGATAACTTTTTGTCTATGTTATAAACGTACGCACCTAACTTCCGGCACGATTTTTTTTCACCCTTCGTGCAAGCCTGTCGAACCAGAGATAAACCACCGGAGTCGTATAGAGGGTGAGGATCTGGCTGATCACGAGTCCGCCGACGATCGATATGCCGAGGGGGCGGCGGAGCTCGGATCCTACGCCATGGCCCAGCGCCAGGGGCAAAGCCCCTAAGAGCGCCGCCAGGGTCGTCATCATAATCGGCCGGAACCGCAGGAGGCAGGCCTGGTAGATCGCCTCTTCAGGGCTCTTTCCTTCCTTGCGTTCAGCGTCCAGTGCGAAGTCGATCATCATAATGCCGTTCTTTTTCACAATACCGATCAAAAGGATGATGCCGATAATCGCGATCACGGAGAGTTCGGTGCGAAAGAGCATCAACGAAAGCACGGCGCCGACCCCTGCCGAGGGAAGCGTGGAAAGGATGGTGACCGGATGGATATAGCTTTCGTATAACACGCCAAGCACGATGTAGACCGTTATGAGCGCGGCCAGGATCAGAAGCGGCTCATTGGTGAGCGAAGCCTTGAAGGACTGCGCCGTTCCCTGGAAACTCCCCTGAATGCTGGCCGGAAGATTCAGCTGCCGCGTCGTATCCTCGATTGCCTCGACCGCCTCGCCGAGGGATGCGCGCGGCGCCAGATTGAACGACATGGTCACCGCGGGGAACTGGCCCTGCCGGTTTATGACCAGGGGTCCCGTCGTTTCCGACGCCTGCGTGATCGCGGAGAGAGGAACCTGTCCACCACCCGCGCCGCGCAGATAGATCGACTGCAGACCGCCGAAACCCTGCTGGAACTCGGGTTTGACCGCGAGTACGACGCGATACTGGTTCAACTCGGTGAAGATCGTGGACACCTGGCGCTGACCGAAAGCGTCGTAGAGCGCGTCGTCGATGTTCTGCGGCGTGATGCCGAGACGCGCGGCAGTGCCCCGGTCGATCGAAAGCGCGACTCGGAGCCCTTTGTCCTGCTGGTCGCTGCTCACGTCGCGGAGTTCCGGACGGGTACGAAGCACGTCGATCACCTTCGGTGCAAGCATGTTCAACTCATCGGTATTAGGGTCGTCGAGCGTGTATTGGTACTGGGTACGGCTGACCCTCGCGTCCACCGTGAGGTCCTGCACGGGCTGCATATAGAGTTCGATGCCCTCGACCTTGGACAGCTCCGGCTGGAGACGCCTGATGACCTCGATCGCGCTCGCGTCGCGCTCATCTAACGGCTTGAGGTTGATCAGGATCCTGCCGCTGTTTAAGGTGGTGTTGGTACCGTCCACACCAATGAAGGAAGAAAGGCTTTCGACTGCCGGGTCTTTGAGAATCACCCTGGCAAGTGCCCGCTGGCGTTCGGCCATGGCTGTGAACGAGATCGATTGCGGCGCTTCAGACATCCCCTGGATGGCGCCCGCGTCCTGGATTGGGAAGAAACCCTTTGGAACAACGATATAGAGCAGTACAGTCAGGACCAGCGTGCTCACGGCCACGATCAGCGTCGCGGTCTGGCGCTTGAGCACCCATTGAAGCGTCCTGCCGTAGGCGGCAATGACCCGGTCGAAATAGAGCTGGGAGGCATGGTAAAACGTTCCCTGTTTTTCCTCGGGAACATGCTTCAGGATCCGCGCGCACATCATCGGCGTGAGCGTTAACGAAACAACCGCCGAGATCAGGATCGTGACTCCCAGGGTGATGGCGAACTCACGGAAGAGACGGCCGACAACGTCGCCCATGAACAGCAGCGGGATGAGCACCGCGATGAGCGATACCGTAAGCGAGAGGATCGTGAACCCGATCTGCTTCGCCCCTTTCAGCGCTGCCTCCATCGGCGTTTCCCCTTGTTCCACGTAGCGGGAGATGTTTTCGATCATCACGATTGCGTCGTCAACGACAAAACCCGTCGAGATCGTAAGCGCCATAAGCGAAAGATTGTTCAAACTGAACCCCATCAGATACATTACGCCGAAGGTCCCCACAAGGGAAAGCGGTACGGCAACGCTCGGAATGGTCGTTGCAGGCAAATTGCGCAGGAACAGGTAAATGACAAGAACGACGAGCGCGACGGACAGCAAGAGCTCGTACTGCACGTCCCTGACCGAGGCGCGAATGGTCATGGTGCGGTCGGTCAGGATAGTGACCTTGATAGACGAAGGCAATGCGTTCTGGAGCTGCGGCAGAAGCTTCTTGATACGGTCGACGACCTCGATGACGTTGGCGCCCGGCTGGCGCTGGATGTTCACGATCACGGCAGGTGCATCATTGATCCAGGCGGCCTGGTTCACGTTCTCGGCATCATCGATCACGTCGGCGACGTCGGACAGATGTATGGGTGCATTATTACGATAAGCGATGATGAGCGGCCGATAATCCTTGCTCGAAAAGAGCTGGTCGTTCGCGCCGATGATATAGGCCTGGCGAGGTCCGTCGAAACCGCCCTTAGCCTGGTTGACATTCGCGGCGGTGATAGCGGTGCGTACGTCTTCAAGCGTCAGGCCGTAAGCTGCCAGGGCCGTGGGGTTGGCATGAATACGGACAGCGGGGCGCTGGCCGCCGGAGAGGCTCACGAGCCCGACGCCGGGCAGCTGGGAAATCTTCTGCGCGAACCGCGTGTCCGCCATGTCTTCGACCTGCGGCAGCGGCAGGGTGCTTGAGGTCAAGGCCAGGGTCAGGATCGGCGCATCAGCGGGGTTTACCTTGCTGTAGACCGGCGGCGACGGGAGCTCCTTCGGCAGGAAGGTGAAGGACGCGTTGATGGCCGCCTGCACCTCCTGCTCTGCAACGTCCAGGCTCAAATCGAGATTAAACTGCAGCGTGATGATCGAACTGCCTCCGGAACTCGCCGAGGTCATCTGGGTAAGGCCCGGCATCTGGCCGAACTGGCGCTCGAGCGGCGACGTGACCGAAGAAGCCATGACATCGGGGCTTGCGCCGGGGTAGAAGGTGCGGACCTGGATAGTCGGGTAATCAACCTGCGGCAATGCAGAGACCGGCAGCTGCTTGTACGCCACCGCTCCGGCAAGGAGAATTGCGATCATCAAGAGCGTGGTTGCAACCGGCCTCTCGATGAAGATGCGGGAGATGTTCATTATTTCTGCCTTTGAGGCGTCGGGGGCCCGCTGTTCCGTTCTTTAACCTCAACCTTGCTGCCGTCGCGCAGTCGGTCCGCTCCGTCCACGACGACGAGTTCTCCGACTGACAGCCCGGACGTGATGGACGCGTTCCCTTCCTGGATGATCCCGATGGTGACGGGACGAAGTGCTGTGGTCTGGTCTTCTTTCACCACGTAGACGAATGTGCCTTGGGGTCCCCGCTGAATGGCTGACGGCGGCACCATGAGGGCATCGTGTTTGAAATCGATGATGAGGCGTGCATTGACGAACTGGTTCGGAAAGAGTTCATTGTTCGTATTCGGGAACGTGGCCTTGAGTTTGACTGTGCCCGTGTTCGGGTCGATCTGGTTGTCTACGGTCAAAAGAGCGCCGAGGGCGAGTTTCTGCTTCTGATCCCGGTCGTATGCCTCGACCGTCAGCCGGGACCCGCTCCTGATCTTGCCCAAGATCTGTGAGATATTGTCTTCAGGGAGAGAAAATATGACCGAGATCGGCTGCATCTGCGTGATGACCGCAAGACCGCCGGCGTCGCTCGCATGCACAATGTTGCCTGCATCCACCTGACGCAGGCCGATGCGACCGCTGAACGGAGCGATGATCCGTGAATAAACCAGCTGCAGTTTGGCATTATCGATCTGGCCCTGATCCACCTTGACCGCTCCTTCATACTGATGCACCAGCGAATCCTGAGTATCGAGCTGCTGACGGGGGATCAGATCTTTCTTAACCAGATCCTGGAAACGCGCCAGGTCCATTTTGGCATTTTCGAGCTGCGCCTGGTCCCGGGCCATGGCGCCCTGAGCCTGGGTCAGCTGTACCTCAAAGGGCCGCGAGTCGATTTCGGCCAGAAGTTCGCCTTTGCCCACGACCTGGCCTTCCCGGAAGAGGACTTTTGTCAGCTCCCCGTCGACGCGGCTTTTCACGGTAACGGTATTGAGCGGCGTGACCGCTCCGAGTCCGGACAGAAAAACACCGAAATCACCCTTCTTCACAGGAACAGCCATGACCGGTACCCCCGGTGCAGAAGCGGGACTTTGCTGGGCGGCGCGTACGGATTTTTGGCCGCCCTTTGCAAAGAAAAGGTAAGCCCCGGAAACAAGGAGGCAGAGAACGACGAGCCAGAGCCACCGGCTCTTCAGAAACGGCGTGAAACGGGTCCGCGCCGGCATACTGTTGTTACTGGTTTCGTGTGCAAATTTCATAGTCATGCCTCATGAATGAATATTCCCGCCCCCAGCGCACGCTCCAGCCTGAACGGGGGGGTTGATTTTTTCCTAGATCCTCGACAGAAGTACTGAAAAGTGAATGCGAGTATGATGTTAACACCGATCTCGCATCAATGTCAATTTTCCCATCTATTCCTTATGGTGAAGAAGAAAATAATATATTGTACTCTGAATCCAGCATAATTTCCATAATACAAAATTACAAACGCCGTTAAAACCTGAGGGTAAGCAAGGCTTCCAACGCCCGCCGCATAAAAGAGCGCTGCCTCGTTACTCACACGTGCCCCCTTGGCTTACTCTCACTCATTTTTTTCTCATTGGTCCTCAGGCAACGCGCGCAGTATTACACTCCCCTGTTCAGAAAGAAGAACGAATCGCTTGTTCTTCTTCAAGCGCCGCCTTTGAACCCTTTTCAATGTCCACTCTCCAGAGCAGGAAAATCCCGATGATAAAAAAAACAGCGATAGACAAAATACTCGATTTCGGGCTATGGGTGATTTGGCCCACTATGCCATAGAGCAGAGGACCGAGGATGCCGGCGAACTTTTCACTCAATCCATAGAAGCCAAAAAACTCTCCTGATTTGGAAGGGGGCAAGAGCCTGGTATAAATCGTTCTGCTAAGTGCCTGGGTACCTCCCTGCACCGTACCGACCAACCAGCCAATCATAAAAAATTCGGCCTTGGTAGTCAAAAAATAACCCCATATCGGGATGATGATGTAGATTACCAGACCCATAATGACGGCACGCTTTGTATCAATCTTTTTTACGATTCCGGCTAAGAGAAACCGTCCGAGAGTCAGTGAGAAGATCACTCCCGCGGTCTGATCTGCTACCAGAATGAGAAAGGTATGCGGGATGGTTATAGTACCGACTGTCTGAGCGTACATCCCTGCCACAGGCAGGGTGATGGCCGTCCATAAGACCATTGACAGGTATGTACTGCGCCATGGGTTTGATGCATCAGGGATACGCCCGAACATGATTGCATACGGGAAGGCTACCATCTGTGTCATGAGCAACGTTCCTATGAGTACCGCCATGGTAAGACCCAGAACCGCGCCGTATATCGTTGCAAGGAGGATGATTGCGCCGATTCCTTCCATATAGAACCAGAATGCGATAAGCATTTTGAAGAGCTCTCTGTATTTCCTGATTTCATGAAAAGTGTTAACGAGCTGGACAAATGAATCTCGCAGCGGCGCAGTGCTTCTGTTCCGGGCCGGCGAAAGTACTTGCGGTTCAGGAACATTTATCGCAAAAGGGACGGTGAACCCGATCCACCATATCCCGACGGAAAGAAAGGCCATCCTGACGGCGAGATCATTGCTGATGCCGAGTCTGCCGGCAAAGAGAAAGACGCTTGTATTGACAGCGAGCAAGAGTCCGCCTCCTACATAGCCCATTGCGTAACCAAGGCTGGATGCACGGTTCATATCCTCGGGAAGCGCTATGTGCGGCAAGAGACTGCTGTTCAGCCCCAGAGCGATATTGACGGCAACCTGGGTCAGTAAATATAAAACGAGCGCCGGTATCCACATGCCGGTCGTCAGCAGAAACATAGATGAAGCGAGTATTCCACCGGCAACGGTAATTCTGACGAGGAGCCTCTTTCGCTGATCGGTTATATCGGCGTACGTTCCGATGACAGGGGCAAGGAGCGCGGCAAGAAAAAGGGATACAGCAACAGTAAAGGCAAATATGTTGGAGGCGGTGTCCCGTGCAAGGGCTTTTGCAGCTTCCCCTGTCACCTCTGTTCCGGCTTTCATGAAAACAGGAGTGGCTATCGCGAGATAATAGGGCGGGAAATAGGTTGTCGCGGTTGTTGTGATATAGGCGTGATTGGCCCAGTCGTATAATGACCACCAGAATATCCGCCTTCGATATTTTACGTCATCTTCTCTATGGAATTTCTGAATGTCTGAATTCATTTACGCAATTCTGCACGATAGAGGATATAAAGCAAGCAGTCCTATTTTGATGATTCCAAAAAATAGGACCTTCGGTTCCTACCGTAGTTAAAATGGATCTATCTGCTAAGCAGATTACTTCCCAATCACCAAAACCGCAAAACTGTCTTTCATCATAATGGGTCTTGGCTTCGGTACTTCAGGCGTTGGTGCCGGAGCGGGGGCAAACTCGGCAACCGGCAGATATATTTTATGGGTCTTTGTATCTAATGCCATTGTACGAGCACTCCGTTGGGTTGGAATCGTCTCCACATCAAATTTCCCCCGTGATGATTCTCGAACTATCGTGAGTGTTCCTTCACCATTTGAACTGAATGCAAACCCCGTCTCTGCATCGTAAGCATTTGCATCCACATCTTCCCCAATAGGGACCGTGGCAATTACTTTCCCTGATTCCACATCCAGAACTGCCATTACCTTGTTGTGGCATCCTGAAAATATCCGATGATGCTCGATATCGATTGCCATTCCAGTTGGTTCTACACAGGAACTCAAAGAATACCGTTTTACTATCGTAAGTTTATTACTATCCAGTTCGACAACCTCATTTGTGTCCTCGATATTTACAAATACCCTGCCCTTATTATCCGTCACTGCAAATTCCGGTTTTCCGCCAAGAGCAATCTTCTCCAGAACCTTGCCGGTAACCGCATTAATTATGGTGGTATCTTTGCTTTTCCCGTTAAAGGTGAATACCCGGAGGGTAGAAGGTTCATAGAGAATGGCATCCGGGTTCTCTCCGGTTTTAACTTGCCCGATCACCTTCAGGGTGTGTATGTCGAATATGGAAGCGGTGTTAGCCTTGCCATTACTGATAAAACCACACCTCAGTTCAGGGGCAAGTGCTATCCCGTGGACTCCCGGTGTATCTGGGATATCACCCACTACTTTATCAGTCACGGTATCAATGACCATCACATGAGTACCACGGGAAATATACAGCCGATGGGCCGCACTATCTACGGTCAGATAATCCCATCCACCTTCACCCCCCAGCGGAAGCTTGTTGATAACGTGATAACCCGATGCGGCATGAGCAGTTGCACTGATGAGGAAAAAAACGGTGACAATAAGCGACTTCATGACTTAAGGTTTCCTCTCAAGAATATCTATTATTTTGACACCATGTTACCATGAAAGCCTAATGTCAATTCTGTTTATTTATAACCAGCCTCAGTATATCACAGTAAACGCTAACAAAAAATCTTAATCGAAAGTGATAATGCAATGGACTCGCACGGTCCCAATTAAAGGGTCTGCTATAGGATATCTTACGGGAAAAGGAGTTGTTGCCTCACATCAGTTTTAAGGCGGGATTACCGGGTTCTTATTGTGTCAGTTTTGAACTAAGGAAAGCACACCGGTAAACCGACGTGCTCAATAAATTTATAGTACAACTTCTCATACTTATTACGGTTTACCGGCGCGAGCCTCTGTAGCCCTCGCAGATGCCACCAGCGGTGTAATTGTCTCTCGCGCCAATTGCCTACCCTTATCCGAGATAGTGACACTCGTCGTTCTGAACGCCAGCGGTGCGTTCAACTGTTCCGATGCTTGCAAGGCCTGAACCAAGGTAATAATCCTCATCTGCGCGGCTGACTGCTCTACCGCCACTAAATCCTGAGCCGAGGTATTGACTGTTGACGTTCCTGAAGTCGGCTGTAATAATGGCTGTCCTCCTGCTTGCGAGCCCTGAATCAAGGTAGTGTTAGTAACACCCGTGGGTTGTGTGGCAGCTACCTGCTGAACCGTGGTAGCCGGTTGCACAGAAGTCACTTGTGATAATGACAGTTCTGCTGCTCGCAAACGCTGAACCAAGGTAGCTTCAGTAACGCCCTTGGGTTGTGTGGTCACTACGTTTACTTCAGCTTTGGGGGCAGCCACCAGCTGAAGCGTGTTCGCCAGCTGCGCGGCGGCCACTTGCTGAACCGTAGTAGCTGGTTGCGCGGCAGCCACTTGCTGAACCGCGGTAGCCGGTTGCGCGGCAGCCACTTGCTGAACCGCGGTAGCCGGTTGCGCGGCAGCCACCAGCTGAGCCGTAGTAGCTGGTTGCGCGGCAGCCACTAGCTGAACCGTGGTAG
>JBGPIG010000005.1:0-19071 GCA_041484745.1 Nitrospirota bacterium
CATCGGGCAGAATAAAGCCAAGAGGGCCGTTGCCATTGCGCTCCGGAACCGCTGGAGGCGGCAGCGACTGCCGGACGAGCTTCGGGACGAGGTCATGCCGAAAAACATTATCATGATCGGCCCCACAGGCGTCGGCAAAACCGAGATCGCCCGCAGGCTTGCCAGGCTCGTTCAGGCCCCTTTCCTGAAAATAGAAGCTTCGAAATTCACCGAGGTCGGTTATGTGGGCCGCGACGTAGAGTCCATCATCCGCGACCTCACCGAGATCGGCGTCAACATGGTGAAGAGCGAGATGTCGGAACAGGTGAAGGAAAAGGCCGCAGCCATGGCAGAGGAACGTCTTCTCGACCTGCTCCTCCCTCCGCCCAGGACATCGCCCGGAACAGAAACCCCGACTGTCGAACAACAGGAACAGCATGTAAGCACGCGCGAGAAGCTCAGACAGCAGCTGCATGAAGGCAAGCTCGACGGCCGGACCGTTGAACTGGAGACCCGGGAAAAGGTCATGCCCTTCGGCATCATCTCGAATGTGGGCATGGAAGAGATCGAAACAAGCCTTAAGGAAATGCTCGGCGGACTGCTTCCGGAAAAGACCAAGCGGCGCAAGATCAAGGTACCGGATGCCCTGCATTTCTTGGTGCAGGAGGAGGCCGCCAAGCTCATCGATATGGATAAGGTCATCAAGGAGGCGCTCCAGCGCATCGAACAGTCAGGCATCGTGTTTCTCGACGAGATCGATAAGATCGCGGGCCGTGAAACACACGGCCCCGACGTATCCCGCGAAGGGGTCCAGCGCGACCTTCTGCCGATTGTGGAAGGCTCGACGATCACAACCAAGTACGGGCCGGTCAAGACCGACCATATCCTGTTCATCGCCGCGGGCGCGTTCCATGTGTCCAAGCCGTCAGACCTGATCCCGGAACTCCAGGGGAGGTTCCCGATCAGGGTCGAGCTCGATTCTTTGGGCAAGGAGGAGTTCATTCGCATTTTGACCGAGCCGCAGAACGCGCTCATCAAGCAACAGATCGCCCTCCTCGCCACGGAAGAAGTCTCCATCACCTTTTCGGGAGACTCGATTGAGGAGATAGCCGACATTGCAACGAAGGTGAACAATCGTACGGAGAACATCGGCGCGCGCAGGCTTCATACTATCATGGAGCGACTGCTCGACGAAATATCCTTCGATGCTCCGGAAAAAAAAGGAGTGAAGGTCGCGATCGACGCGGAGTACGTCCGCAAAAAGCTGGCGGATATCGTGAAGAGCGAAGACCTGAGCAGATATATATTGTAACAAATTGCAAATAACAAACAACAAATCCCAAATAAGCACCAATGTCCAAATTAAAAATTCCAGACAGTTTCGGTCATTGACCATTGGTTCCTGGAATTTATTTGTTATTTGGTACTTGGGATTTGGCGCTTACCTTTTGAGGATATTATGGAAAAACTGATCGAAAAAGCCAAAATACTCATTGAAGCCATGCCCTACATCCAGACCTTCCGGGGCAAGACCTTCGTGATCAAGTACGGCGGCAACGCCATGATCGACGAAGGCCTGAAGCAGGGCTTTGCCCAGGATGTGGTGCTGATGCGGTACATCGGCATTAACCCGGTGATCGTACATGGCGGTGGACCGCAGATCGGAAAGACCATGGAACGGATGGGGAAAAAACCCGCGTTCGTCTCCGGGCAGCGGGTCACGGATGAGGAGACCATGGACATCGTGGAGATGGTCCTGGGCGGCAAGGTCAACAAGGAGATCGTGAACCTGATCAATCAGGCCGGCGGCAAAGCGGTGGGCCTCACCGGTAAAGACGGGGGCCTGATCCAGGCGAAAAAATTGAAGATGACCAAAAAGTCAGACGAGACCGGAGAAACCGAGATCATCGATATCGGCCTCGTCGGTGAAGTGACTGAAGTCCGGCCCGGCGCGATCGTGGCCCTGGAACAGGGCGGGTTTATTCCGGTCATTGCTCCGGTCGGTGTCGGACCCCATGGCGAGACATACAACATCAACGCAGACCTCGTGGCAGGTGCTGTGGCCGGCGCACTGAAGGCCGAAAAACTCATTTTGCTTACCGACCAGTCGGGGATCCTCGACAAAAACAAAAACCTCATTCCGACGCTGAACAAGGATAAAGTGGCAAGCCTTGTCCAGAACGGCGTGATCGCCGGCGGAATGCTGCCGAAGACAAAATCCTGTTTCGAGGCCCTTGACGCGGGCTGCATCAAGGTACACATCATCGACGGCCGGGTCCCCCACGCACTGCTCCTTGAGATTTTCACGAAGGAAGGCATCGGCACGGAGATAACGCTGTAGAACCATGGCATAGTTTCATCACCGCCCTATAAATGCTTCGCTGCACAAGGACTTTTTCAAAGGCTTACGATGTCACGGGCGCTTCCAACCGCTTCCCGATAACACACCAGTTGTTTGTTTTTTTTGCAACAGGTTCCGCATGTACTTGATTATTGCATGTGTAAAGAGTATTATTTGACTGTGAACGCAATGGATAACAGACGGCAATCAACAAGGGAACAAGCTTCAATACGGTTGATTCTCATAACTTTCATGCTCACGGGATTGCTCTTGTTTGTCGATAGTGCGAACGCTCAGGTAGCAGATTCATATCGCCTCATTGGAATGATACAAAGCAGGAATTTTACCGGTATCGTAATGAGCGATTCGAAAGGCGCCCAGTCTTTTTACCGGGTTTCCGATATCATGCCGGATGGATCACAGATCGTTCAAGTGCGGACCGACAGTATCTCGCTCAAGCGAACAGACGGAACACTATATGATATGTATATCGCTCACGACACGAAGACCGTCGCGTCCGCCGCGCCGGTCAAACCTGACGTGCCGGTCGATCCATACGCGGGGGGGGCAATCAGGAATACGGATGCGGAACAGCAGAATTCTCAAATGCAACGTCGCGGCCGTCACGGCCGAACACGATCTTCAGCCGAAGATTGAGAGCAACGTATGCACGTCTCCGGCTGTTAAGATCGACGGGATAAAAAAGCCTGACAGTCGGCCATCAGGGGAAAAGGGGGTTACGGAAATTCCGCAACCCCCTTTTTTATTGAAACGCCTGGTGAAATGGCCGTAATCGTTTATTACGAACCTGCCACAGCCTTCGAGACGACCTTGCCTGGACCATCTTTCGATTTGTAAATCCCGGACTCCGGTTTCCTGTCCAACGGCTTAGACTCGCATCCATCGGCCATTCCCTGCCGACCAAACCATCATCACGAAATAAAGAAAGCAATTAAGAAAGCCCGGTTAGTGAGACCGGGCTTTCCTGTATTGTTCGTTTACTTCACGCCGCATGAACAAGCCTTACCACGATTGATATGAATGACACGACGGAGCGCACGATCCTCCGGCAAAGTTCAGACTGCTATTCAACGTCGCTGATGCGGGTCCCTCTATCGCAGGGGTATTCAGATAGCTGAAATGATTTGAGCCCAGCCCCAGTTTCGAAGTATCGTGACAGATAACGCAGGCGATACCTTGCTGGTCCACATGGAAGGCATGCTGACCTGACACATAACTATTGTATTCAGCCGTGCCATAGGTGTGACACGAAGTACATTGCGTGTTTATATCGATGCTTGTTCCTGAGTACCAACTCGGCGTCGTCTGCCCGCCATGACAGCTTACCTTCGAGCATGTACCGTCGGGATTACGAACAACAGTGCCGCTTTTCGCGCTGTAAACGTTCAAGAATTGAACCGTTACGGATCCGGCATCATGGTTCACTGTCCCGCTTCCTGCGCCGCTGTGACATGTATCGCACACATTCGTTATACTGGGCAGCGCATTATGCGCGGCATGCGCTCCGGCAATATTGGGGTAAACACTGCCGGCAGGGGGCTTACTATGACAGGACGTGCATCCGGTAAATGTAAGAGGAGAACCGTTCAGATGGCAGAGTGAGCACGCCGGGCCGGCGCCTCCAGCCAAATTCGTCCCGTGACAACTGACATTCGAGCACGCCGTGGCCCCATTCGTGGATGCGTAAGGCGCATGATTCGGGACGACCTGTGATCCCGTTCCCCAGGAAGCCGGGTGCACCGAACCAACGCCGCCGAGATGACAGCTCGTGCATGACGGCCCGCTTTGCGCGACTCCGCTGAGCGTCGTGCCGTGGCAGAACGCGTTCGCGCACTGAGTATTTCCGTTGCCGGCCACATACCCTCCGTGAGCGGTTACCGTCTGCCCGCTCCATACCAGCGGATGTACGGAATTGACCCCTCCCAGATGACACTGTGAACAGGAAACTTTAGAAATCCCGCCGGAAAAATCGGCGCCATGACATTCCGTGCAGACGGTCTCGTCGGCCCGGGCGGCGTCCCTATGGCCTGCGGGCAGCCAGCCGGCGGTATGCTGGTCACCGTCGAACTCAGGCGTTTTTTCGTTCTTTTCACTCCCACACCCGGCCAGAAACAGAAGACCCGTCAGAAAAAGCACGAGGAGCGAGAGACGAGGGATGAGTGACGAGAAGAATTTTGCGTCCCTCGTCCTGGTGAGCGAAGCGAACGGACTTCCATCGTCCATCAAACCGTTCATGAGCAGTCTTCCTTTTTTTCTATGATCGCTTGCATCATTATATATTACCGGTGACATGCTTTACACCTCTCATTATTCGAGCGGCCATGGCATTTCATGCAGGATGCCGGGTTGATCCGGCCGTCAATCTTATGTTGGTTGAGATAATCCCCCCGGTGCGGCATGGCCCGTTCAACAGAGTCCTTGTACTTATCGCTCGGCTTCAGTTCTTCTTTGTGCGCATGGCAGTCTGAACAGAAGGACTCTTTATGGCAAACAGCGCAGGTCTTGCCCTGCTGCTCGGCGTAGAACCGGTGCCGCGCCGCGTAATCGCTGGTGTGATCCAATGAGGCCCGCCCGTCCGCATGACAGTCGCTGCACAACGGAAGCCCCGTCACTTCAACAGGATGCGACGTCGCGATGCTGACCGTATGAGCGCAGGCGTACAGACCGAACGACAGCGCCAGAATGAATACCAAAACTACTTTACCGGACGTGGTGTTCATATTACGCCCCTCCTTTTGCGCCGAAATGGTAGAGAAGCTTGAAGAACGCCCTGACGTCTTTGTTAAAATCCGGATTGTGGGAGTATTCGACGTCCGCGCCGAGGTTCCATGCTTCCGTCAGTTTATACTGGGCCGCGAGAGACCCGGAATAAGAATCCTTTACGTCATTTATTGCGCTGACATAGACGACATCAAACAGGTCGACGGATAGATCCAGGTGACCGAACTTCTTATACGCATAGACTCTGTACTCGCTGTACTTTAACCGGTCGGTTTCTCCGGCCATGCGGTGATATGAGATGCCGGCGCCGCCCGAATCCGGAGCGGAGTATTTTACTCCCCCACCATAATAGTCGGCCACGCCGGCAATAGTGTACTTGAAGTTCTTAAAATCCGCGGTGATGAGGACCTTGTCCGTGGCCGCATAGGACGCCGCTTCTCCCAATATGCGCACCTTTTCGTCATCGAAAATTTGCCCGTTCAAGACACTGAGCGCGCTCGTGGTGGCCCGGAAGAAGTAGTCGTCGTAGTTGATCAACGACGCGGTGGTATCAAACCGCAGCTTTGCAAAGGGGCCGAGCATGAGAGCGTACGTATGTTCCATCCAGCCCTTCGTGATCTCATTGTAACTGGACCTTCCCGTGATATCCACTTTTCCCAGAGGATGAATCCAAATGTCTATTCCCTCCTCTTTCCGGTAGTCCAGACTGTTTTTTTCTTCCTTGAGCGCTGATATGCCGATACGATACACGTCGCCTACCTGGTGCGACAAGCGTCCGCCATAAATCGTGTTGTTGCCGGGCAAGTCAATGTTGGTCTCGACGGGGCTGCCGCCGAACCCGGAAATGCCGAAGCCGCCTTTAATGTCCGTCCGGGCATAGAGGCCGTCAACCCGCTCCGCAGCCACGCCTTCAAAGACCATCACCCGGCCCAGATTGACAACGGTGTTGTCCGTTTTGCTCTTAAAACTCAGGTAGGAATACTGGAGATCGGTGTTGGACCTATTCCCAAACTCTTCCCCCCTGAAATCATAGCGCAGCCATCCACCGGCATGGAAAGAGATCGTCTCCTTACCCAGGTTCTGGACGGCGAAATCGAGATACTCGTAACCTCCGAGGATCTTTGTTTTGTCTGCTTCCTCCCTGGATTGCACATACATACTGGAATCACCCGACAGACTGACTGCCGGGGACAGAGTTGGCAGAAGAAATAAAGATAATAAAGCTCCGACTACCGTTGCCCGCATCAATCTTGGCCTGCTCACCTTTTTCAGCATCGTCCTAATATTTCTCAAAAGATTCCTCCTTTCTCCACGTTGAAAACGGCGATACTATACAGAAAAAACCGCGCTAAATCAATAAAAAAGACATACTTGATGGCAAGGCATGCCCTTCTCTTCAATGAGCATAAGTTCTTCTTTGAACGCAATACAAGTGCGGGCAGCACGCGCGCAGGGCCGTATTATTGCCGCATCCCTTCGCGAACATTCTTGAGCGATCACGAACCCAGCCTTGCTTTCCAAACGCTCTTGCCGGAACCGTCTTTTGCCTTGACGATCCTGAAAAAAGCTTCATTTTCCTTAGGCTCAGATATATTCCCGTTCGGTAAGGTCATGGTCATGGTCATCTTTACCCTGAATGTCCAGGACCCATCTTTGTTTTGATCACCCCGTTCCAAGATAACCAGGGGCGAGGTTATCGTGAAACTCTGGCTCTTCAGGATGCCTGCATCGTTAATTGCCTTGATCACCACCTCGTCGGATGGCCGGGAAAACTTGGAGCAACCAAGGAGGTTCACCGATAATGCAACTACTAACACCAATACAGAAAAAACCATTGCCTTTACGCTGTTTCTCATCTATTTCGGTCTCCTTATGTCCTTATGAATGAATGGTGATATTGTTGTCTTTTAACGAAATCCGTCTTCCAGAAAGGCGTCACCGCAAGAACGAGCGGTCGCTGAAAGGACGCGCGAAAGGAATAGTACCTGATTCGTTTCTGTTTGTCAAATGCCTTAGCCATTGCACCTACAATGACTTGAGTATAAAAAAGAGGCGAACCCCGAAGGGTCCGCCTCACTAGTTATACATGCGCAATAATCAGCTGTTTGTTTACATACTCACTATTCCATCTTACGGCTGAATAGCAGTGCTCCGCTTTATGTAGATTGCCGCGCCATTCGTCGTCATGTGAGACCTTGCCGTGCTGCTGTCGTGGCAAGCGAAACACACGGCGGCGGTCGGCGACGTCACAAGATTGTCAGCCGAGCCTGCAGCACCGTAATTCTTGTCGAGCGTTACATAAGGCGAGAACGCGAACGAGCTGGTTGAGCTCGAAGCGAGCGTACCAGTGGCGACGGTCTCGAACAGGCGATTCGGCGCCGCAGACAGGGAGGCCGCCGCTGAGAAATCGTAGTAACCGGCCACATGGCAGGCCAAGCAGTTATTCAGCAGGTTCGGGTAGGTCACTTTCGAGAAGTTGTCCGTCTCGCTGACTGCGGCCCACACGAATGGAACTTCCCGCTTGCTGGTTGCGTGGATCGCGTGAACGAAGGTGCTGGCGTTCGCGGACCAACCGCTGCTTGTTCTGTTCGGATTGTGACAGAAGGAGCAGGTCGGCGCATCATTGCGCTGCCCGTCATGGAACGTGGGGGCTACACCGAGTGCACTGTGGCACGCATTACACTTTGCAGTGTCGACGGCGACACGGCGGCCGGTGTAGTTTGTTGCAACCTTCCATACATTGGGCGGAGGAACCGCAAGACCGCCTACTCCGGTTGCCGCAGTATACGGATAGGCAGCCAGGTTCGTCTGGACGAGTTCAGGTGTCCCCGAGCCGTAGGTATAGCCGACTCCGCCGGTAAGCATTACTGCCGTTGCCGGAAGAGTCGTGCCGGTTCGAATGATCGTATAGTAGCCACTGCCATCGGGTCCCGATATCACGGCAGTGCTGGCGGTGATGGCGCCATTCCAGACGTTCTTGATATAGACGCTTCCGGACTTGTTAAAATCAGAAGGAGCGGTGATGCCGTCCTGGGGCTCTGCCCATACAAAGTATACGCTCGGGGACCCCGCGAAGTTGGACATAAGTTCGCTGGTCGTCGAGGTCGGGGCTGTGAACACCATATCCGTGCCGTTGTTTTTAAGCTTAAATGTGATGGACGGATGATTGTTCGAAGTGGTCACGCTGCTGATAACGTACGTGATTTGCCCAGCTCCGGTTGGCACTACGCCTGTCGCAGCAACGTACGACCCGTTGGTATGGGTGTTGGTGCCGCCAAGCCGCGGGTCGGCCGGATCGGGCGAAATGACAGGAACGTGTGCATCAGTGACACTCTTCCCAAATCCGGAACCGGTTGCAGGATGGCAAAGGGCGCACTGTGAGTCGTTGGCGAGAGCACCGCCGCTGTGCGCAACGAACCCGACCGGAACAGTCGCTGCAAAGCTTACGCTGTCGTGGCAAGAGCCGCAAGCCTTCCGGCTGGGATTGTTCTTCCAGTTGTCGGCCTGGGGACCATTGTGGCACTTAGCGCAATTGCGGGCATCCTGGGGATAGGTGACGTCGTTGAACAGGACGCCGCCATAATTGTAACCGGTAAGTTTCAGTCCCTGCACGGTCCCATGCGTATTTTGGCCCTCGCCCATGTGGATTTTATGAACCAGGGTGAGGAGTTCGCCTTGCGCAAAGCCTCCAGCGGACGATGTCGGCTCGGAAGCCACATCGACCTGTCCGGTCACGAGATAGGTGCTGCCGGTCAATACACCGTTAGCATCCGGGGCAGATGTAGAACGACCGATTGCGCGCTGAGAGGTATGGCAGACCACGCAATATTTCGTGTCAACACGGCCGCCGTGCGGGGTGGTAGTGCCGAGCTTGTAGTGGCATCCATTACACGCACTCGCCGTAACGATGTCGTGCGCCGTCGTGCCGGTGAAGGCTGGCAAGTTTGCCGGCACGAAGTCCTGGAGGATGTCGATTGCCCTATCGTTGAGCGAGCCGCCGCTGACAGTTCCGGAGACCTGGATCGCCATACGGTGAGTCGCATTCGCATCATAGGTGACTCCGGTGACCGTCGTCAGGTTCGTGGCGAAGGTGTATACATAGGTACCATTGGCGTTATCCGTCAGAACGCCTGTGGTCTCTGTGGTCGGACGAGCGGTCGCGGTCACCATGTAGTTCTGCCAGTAAGTGCCCGTGGCAGCGGATACAAGTTTGGCGATGGCGAATCTCATCTGAGTGGTCGTGAGGCCGATTACACCATGGTTTGAGGAATCTTTCACCGAGAAGCTAACCGTAGCCGTTCCGGCAGAGATGGCTACAGAGGAAACCGTGCCTACCATGGTAAGCCCGGCCAGCTGTGCGGCACTCTGCTCGTTGATATCCACATTCGTGCCATCCACGGTGAGCGGTGATGTGGTGGCGGAAAGCGGGGACAGCGTGTGCACCACCGCAATGGCCGCTATAGTTCCGGGTCCGTGACAGAGAAGGCACTGCTCGTTGGCAGCTGCTGCTGTCAGATCCTGGCCATTCGCGCCAGTCGCGCCATTCGCGCCAGTGGCGCCATTTGCGCCATCCGCACCTGCCGCGCCGGTCGCACCTACCGCGCCGTTTGCACCAGCGGCGCCATTCGCGCCTGCCGAGCCATCACTGCCCTTGCATCCGACAACCAGTAACGGCAGGATAAAGAGTAACGCTAATACCAAAAATACGTATTTGTGTCTAAAAATCTTCATAACCTTTGTTACCTCCCATAATTAATTTTTATCTCACGCTCTCTGCCTGTTGCAAACTATCTAAAAAATAATTTTCGAGGAATGTTGTTGATGCCACCTCCTTTCAATCAAACTTCACACCTTACAAAGCATTATTGTATTATGAATCACGCAAAAAATTCCGAAATAGCCATTAACAAAAAACAAGCATATTCAAATTCTTGGCGGCGGTTACCCTGTGTTACTTGGTGGATAGACAGATTGAGAACGGATGAAGAGTAGAGATGCGGTCGCGGGAAAGTGAATCGTATTCATGTTGCCGAACATATTTCACCCCCTCGTAAATATGTTCCGAAGTACATGCCAAACTATAGCAATGAGTACACAATATGTCAAGGAACTTTTTTATTATTTATCAAATTATCTTATTGTTTTCATTCGGGCTCCTTGCTAACTCTACAGTGAATTAATTTAGAATCTTGGGCTATTTTGCCTTTAATCCGTCATTCCGGGCTTGACCCGGAATCCAGAAAGTTTTGAAAAACCTGGATTCCCGCTTAAGACATCAGGAAATGACGAAAAAAAGGCTCGATGTAGTATAAAAAAGCGGTACAATTATTGTGCTTTATAAGCCATAATCTCAGATTAAAGCCTGCGGCCACCAAAACAGGACTTTTGCATGACACTCGTCATTATGAGAACATAATGATGCGGTATGGACCGGACCCTTTATTTATTCAGCCCGAAGAACTCCCTGATCTTGGAAAGCATCTTGCCGGATGCCTCTTTCTTGCGGCGCTCCAGGGTCGACGTATCAAGCCGCTCGCGTTCAGCATCCAAGCCCGCCTGACGCTCGGAGAGTATCTGGCTCAGGGATTCCGCAATGGAGGGGTTATTGACCAGCGTGGTCCCGAAGCTCTCCTTGTCAATGACGATGAACTCGGCGTCCTCTTTTACCTGGATACTGGCCGTCCTGGCTGCACCGGTGAGCAGACTCATTTCGCCGAAAAAATTCCCCGGGCCGAGCGTCGCAACGATCGCGGTCTCATGCGCGGACTTCTCCACGACCACATCCACCCTGCCGCTCTTGATAATGTAGAAGGAGTCGCCTGCCTCGCCCTGACGCACGGGCACCTCTCCAACTGCATAGGGCTTCACGCTCACCTGGGAAACAAGGTCATTCAACTCCGCCCTGGTGAGCAATGAGAATATTTCCACTTTCTCCATCATGCCCCTGATCTCGCCGGCACTGCGCTCCTGCTCGGCACGCTGCGTTTCCGGCGTGATCTGCTTTACGTGGAGACTCCTCACCGGGTAGGGGATATCGACTCCGTGCCGTTTGAGTTTGTACCAGAGCAAATTCATGATTTCCGCCTCGATCTCGACATGCGCGGCAAAATCGTTTATCGAATACCGAATCTCATAATTAACTGCAAAATCACCGTAGCCGATCACACGGACCATGGGCGGAGGGACTTTCATCACACTCGGGACAGCCGACAGGACTTCAAGGATCACGCTCCTTACCTTGTTCGGAGGGACGTTGTAGCTTACACCCACGGTCAATTTTTTCAGATGGACGGTGTTGGGCAGGCTGAAGTTCACCACGGCCTCGTTCAGCACCTTGCTGTTCGGAATGAACACCTCGTTGTGCTCGATGGTCATGATCCGGGTAGAACGGAGTGTGATATCCATCACGCGGCCTTCATGCCCTCCCACGTGTATCCAGTCCCCCTGCCGTAACGGTTTTTCCATGTGGATGGTGAGCCCGGCCAGCATGTTGGCCAGCGTGCCCTGGAACGCCAGACCGATCGTCGCGGTCAGAACCGTGGTCGTGGCGATGAGCGAGGTAACGTTGATGTCGAGGATTTCCTTGAGCAGGACCAGGGCTATCACCACGATTACAAAGACCGTAATGATGTTTTTGAATGCCGCCGGGAAGCTGCCCCGCTTCCAACGGACGACGAAGAGGTCGCCGTACACATAGAGACCGAGACGGAGCGCGGCAAAGGTGAAGACAAGCCAGGAAAAGAAGTTGAGCTGCTGTGAGATCCTCGGGTGATACTCGGCGGCGCCGAGGTGGAGGAAAACCTGAACGGCGATGAACAACATGATGAGCTTCAAACCGGACCCGATCGGCTTTAACTGCACTGATTTATTTGCAACGTATGCGATGGCAATGCTGCCTGCGCTATAGAGGATGAGACTGAGCACGGTGGCCCAGAACAGAGAACCGGTGAGGTCTCGCATCAATTCCATGGAAGCCCCCTTCTTCTTAAATGCGTACTGTATCGGAGTAACGGGGTATCGGGGTAACGGAGTAATCACTCCCACACGCCGACACACCACTACCCCGTCACGCCGCCTCTCCGATTCCCCAGAGCCTTACTGATCGCCGCCCACAGTTCCTTGATCCCCTGCCCGTTCTTGGCCGAAGTGAGGATGAGCGAATCGGCGATACCCAGGTCGGTACTAATGCTCCGAAGGGCGCGATCAGCCTCCTGCCGGTTCAACTTATCCGCTTTGGTCAGAGAGTAGATGACCGGGATATTGTACTGCCTCAGCCACGCGATGAGACGGACATCGCGCTCGTCCAGCTCTCTCCTGCTGTCCAGGAGCACAACGACCGCGGCCAGTTCGAACGAGTCTTTCAGGTACCCCTCGATCATCGGCGCCCAGGCGTCGGTCACGGCCTGCGGGACGCGTGCATAGCCATATCCCGGAAGGTCCACAAAATAGAGCGTTTCATTGATGACAAAAAAGTTGATGAGTTGGGTCTTGCCGGGAGTGACGCTCGTCTTCACCAGGTTCTTCCGGTGAAGCAGGGCATTGATGATGGATGATTTCCCTACGTTCGAGCGGCCGGCGAAGGCGACCTGCGGCTTCTGGTCCTGCGGGAACTGCTTCGGCCCCACTGCGCTGATGACGAATTCGGCTGAGTGTATTTTCATAGAGGCCAGACAAAAACAGATGACAGATGACGTACGACAGATGAAAGACTATAGATGACAGACGAAAGACACAGATGACAGACAGCGGACAAAAAATCAGAGGACAGGAGGGTACGTTACATTCTTCAGATCTAACGCCTCAGTCTGTCCTCTGTGCTCTGTCTTCTGTCCTCTGTGCTCTGCTGTCTGAACTACGCGATCTTCTCGTAGATGAGCAGCGGTTCAGCCGCGCCGCTGATCACCTCTTCACTGATGATGCACTCGCGGATACCAGGCTGGGACGGGACGTCATACATCACGTTCAACATCACGTCCTCGAGTATAGCGCGCAGGCCCCGGGCCCCGGTCTTCCGGCCGATCGCCTTTTTTGCGATCGCCGTAAGCGCCCCGTCAGTGAACCGGAGCTTGCAGCCCTCGAGCGCAAGCAGCTTCTGATACTGTTTAATAAGCGCGTTTTTGGGACGCGTGAGGATGTCGATGAGCGCGTGTTCATCGAGCTCTTCGAGGGTCGCCACGACCGGCATGCGTCCGATGAACTCGGGAATAAGCCCATACTTGAGCAGGTCCCCGGGCTGGAGGCTGACGAGCGTCTCGCTCAGTTTCCGCTCCTTCTTGCTCTGGATATCGGCGCCGAAACCCATGGTCTTTTGGCCGATGCGCTGTTCGATGATCGTGTCGAGTCCAACAAAAGCCCCGCCGCATACAAACAGGATGTTTTTGGTGTCAACCTGGATGAACTCCTGATGGGGGTGTTTGCGACCACCCTGGGGCGGCACGCTCGCCACGGTGCCTTCTATGAGCTTGAGGAGCGCCTGCTGCACGCCCTCGCCCGAAACATCACGGGTGATCGAAGGGCTCTCGGACTTTCGGCTGATCTTGTCGATCTCATCAATATAGACAATGCCCCTCTGCGCCCGTTCCACGTCGTAGTTGGCATTTTGGAGGAGCTTAAGGATGATGTTCTCCACGTCCTCGCCCACATATCCCGCCTCGGTCAACGTGGTGGCGTCCGCGATGGTGAACGGGACATCGAGGATTCGCGCGAGTGTCTGGGCAAGCAGTGTCTTACCCACACCGGTGGAACCGATCAGCAGGATATTGCTTTTCTGGAGCTCGACCTCATCACCGATCTCCGGCTGGACACCGATGCGCTTATAATGATTGTGCACGGCCACCGACAGAATCTTCTTTGCACGCTCCTGCCCGACCACATATTCATCAAGGTTGCGTTTTATCTCCGCCGGTTTCGGAAGCCGGTGCACCTTGGCCTCTTTGGCCTCTTCCCACTCTTCCGTGATGATCTCGTTGCAGAGGTCCACACATTCGTTGCAAATAAAAACAGAGGGACCCGCGATCAGCTTCTTCACTTCGTCCTGTCCCTTTCCGCAGAACGAGCATTTCAGCGGGGTGGTCGTATGTTCTTTTTTCTCCGCCATAGTCTTACTTCTCCTTCGCGGGGTGAGGCACTTTTTTCGCAATCACTTCGTCGACAAGGCCGTACCCCTTCGCATCTTCGCCGGACATGAAAAAATCACGGTCCGTATCGTCATGGATCTTCTCGATCGGCTGACCCGTATGGTTTGCAAGGATCCGGTTCAGGGTGTCCTTCATCTTCAACATCTCTTTCGCATGGATCTCGATGTCCGTGGCCTGTCCCTGGAACCCGCCCATGGGCTGATGGATCATGATACGTGCGTTGGGCAGGGAGAAGCGCTTGCCCTTGGTACCCGCTGCCAAAAGCAGCGCGCCCATGCTCGCGGCCTGGCCGATGCAGATGGTCGAGACAGGCGACTTAATGTAATTTATGGTGTCGTAGATGGCAAGCCCCGCGGTTACGATACCCCCGGGAGAGTTGACATAGAGAAAGATGTCCTTGTCCGGATCATCAGCCTCCAGGAAGAGGAGCTGCGCGATCACAGTGTTCGCGACCACATCATCAATAGGCGTACCAAGAAAAATGATCCGGTCCTTCAAGAGGCGGGAGTAAATATCATACGCCCGCTCGCCGCGACTCGTCTGCTCTATTACCATGGGAATCAGTGACATACTTTCTCCTCGCTTCTCTCTTGATTTAATTATAGCTCTTTTTTGCTCGGGAAAGCAAGAGACTGAGCGTCTTTTCCTGGATGAGTGAAGACCGCAGGCCCTCGAGACCTCCATCCTGCGATTCATAATATTTTTTTATCTCTTCAGCGGATTGGCCCGAGCTCTTCGCCATCATGGCTATCGCTGAGGACACATCCTTTTCTCCCACATCGATATTTTCTTTTTCAGCAATGGCATCAAGGAGCAGCAGTCCTTTCACGCGCTGGGCGGCCAGCGTCCTGTTCTCCTCGCGGAATTTGGCGATATCAAAGGACTTCATGTCCATACCCCGCCGCGCCAGGCGCGTGGCTTGCGACCGCGCCATGGATTGCAGCTCGCGGTCCACCATGCCTGGCGGAACATCAAACGTGTGGGAATCCACCAGCTTCGACAGGAGCGTTTCACGCTGGGACGACGCTTGCTCATTGCGCTTGCGGATCTCGACGTCCTTCCGGATCCCTTCCTTCAGTTCGGCCACCGTTTTGTCATTGCCGATGTCCTTGGCGAACTCATCGTTCAGTTCGGGGAGCACTTTTTTCTTGATCTCTTTCAGCATGACCTTGAAGGAAGCCTCCTTGCCCGCCAGGTCCTTGTTGTTGTAGTCCGCGGGGAACGTGACCTTGATCTCTCGCGTCTCACCCCTGTTCATGCCTACGATCCGGTCCTCGAACCCGGGAATCAGGGAATTCGAACCAAGGTTGAGCATATAGTCGGAGGCCTTGGCCCCCTCAAGGGGTTTCCCGTCACGGAAACCCTCGAAGTCGATGATCGCGGTGTCGTTCTTCTCGAGCGGCCTCCCCTCGACGACCTCGAGCTGGGCGTACATCTCGCGAAGACGGTCGATAGTCTGGCTCAGCTCGTCGTCGCTTACCGTGATTTCCTGTTCCTTCACCTCGATGCCGTTGTAGGTCCCAAGCTCGATGATCGGCCTCACCTCCACGGTGGCGGTGAAGCTCAGTGATGCATCCTTTGCAAGCGTTGAAACATCGTCGATCGCAGGCACGTCAACCGGACTGAGCTTATGCTCTTCCAGCGCCTGCAAATAGGACTCGGATATCAGCCGGTGCATCACTTCGGACCGGACCTCTTCTCCATAATGCCTCTCCACGACGGCCTTCGGGGCCTTCCCCGGACGGAACCCCGGGATCTTGGATTTTCTTGCCACATCCGAAAGTGCCCGCTCCATCTCTTTGGCAACGGAATCCGGGGCAATTTCAATAGTGAGCTTTTTCTTTACCGGGCTGATGTCTTCTACGACCGATTTCATTTCTAACCACCTTTATAGTTATAGTTGAGGTTTATAGAGTCTAACTCAAACGTTGTCGGCAATGAAATAAGGCACGATGGAAACGGTAACAGCAAATTGAGCCCTTCACTCCGCACTCGAACTTAATGGAATATGGTGCGAGAGGGGGGACTTGAACCCCCATGGTTGCCCACCAGATCCTAAGTCTGGCGCGTCTGCCAGTTCCGCCACTCTCGCTGCATGAACAAAGAGAGCAGTGAACTTGAAGCAGCCTTCGTGGTCCCGCTGCCTGCTGCTCACTGCTCACTATGCGTTTAATTATGGTGAGCCGTGAAGGAGTTGAACCTTCGACCCGCTGATTAAGAGTCAGCTGCTCTACCAACTGAGCTAACGGCCCATAAATAATGAAGAGAGTACCAGATGCAAAGAGGTTACAGTATACTTATCTTTGACGCGGGATGCAACAAAAAATTTAAGACAATAAAGAAAAATATTATAAAATCATGGTCCGCAACCATTTGATTATTCTCAGGTGCAAAGTAGAAAAACGTGCGGATAACCTGAAAACAGGGAGGGATAGTAGCACAATCCGTGCTCATGGGTCAAGACTATTTCTTATCCACACAAAAAAATTGCAACTACCCTTCTCTTCTTAATATCATAGCAGCGTGCCCTACGGTTTGATTCGAAACCCTTTTATTCACCGGGTCGCCCAACGCATCTGCAGACACATAGCCATAGTTATTTTATTCGGCCTCTTTCCGCCCTCTGCCCCACTTGATGGCTGTTTACTTCGGTGAAAACCATCTCAGAAATACTCCGAATTGTCTCGGTCAGATCGCCGAAATCCGCGCCCTTTGTCATAATACACAACAGATATGGCATGTTTGGATAATAGACAATACCGCAGTCATGGAGCTCTTTGACGTTATTCCCTGCGAATGCACGTTCTCCATACTTCTGCGCCACGGTGATGCCGTGCGGTACGCCGCCGGTAATACCGCCCGGGAAGTCCGGCTGGGCCAGGTAGCGCAGCGCCCGTTCCGACAGCTCCCTGGTCAGGTAGGAGGAATTGAATAGGATACGGAAACAGGACGTGTATTCTTCCACACTCATGAAATCATCCCTGTAGTCTTGCGTTGTCACGGCTGGACCGACGATGCCCAACTCCTGATAGACCTTGAGCTCGAATTCACGGTTTATATGGGTATCCAGTATGGCCATGGCATTATTATCGGAGTATACGATCATCATCTCAATCAGTTTTTCAACCGAATACCACTTCCCCGGTTCGATCGCATGGGAAGGCTTGAAATTTTCCATGCTGTTGAGGTCCTGTTTTCCGTCATACATGATCTGTTTCTTCAATAGCGAAGGTTGGGCTTCGGCCATTTTGAAATAAGCGATCATAAGCGGGACCTTCAACAGGCTTGCAGGCGCGAAACGCTTATCCTCATTCACCCCGAACGACGGCCCATTGGTGAGGTCGCGGAAATAGACCGATACGTCTGAAGCGCGCTTCTTATTCACGACCTCGTCGATATACGCCTCGATCTTGTGCTGGAACGGCCTGATCTCCCGGTCGCCGATGATTTCCTCCGCAGCGTCACATTCGAGGAGCGGATTGATGAACGTGTAGCCTCCTTCCCGTTGCTCGACGAGCGGCGGCAGTTTTTTCTTCATCCCCGTCCAGACTCGATCGATCATGATGCCGGTTGTAATACCCCCCGCAAAAAGGGCGATCACAATGAACCACCTGACAGACTGACCTTTAGTTTGATTTGTTCTTTTCATGTTAGTGGACCATCACCAATTTCCTTTTATTTGATTTTATCATTATCCTGCGATATGGACTTGGTCGTTTCCGCGGGCTCGTCCTTTTCATTCATCGCTTTCTTAAATGCCTTTATACTTTTTCCAAGTCCCTCCCCAAGCTGCGGCAGTTTGCCGGGACCAAAAATGATCAGTACAATTACTAAAATAACTATCAAATGCATCGGCTGAAAAAGGCCTTCCATGGCATACCCTCCTCTGAGCATATCTCAAACAGCGACGGATTTCCCGCTGTGCGTTATTTTTAAAGTATCTCTTTCAGTATTACCTGTGGGAAGAGAAATTACGCTGGTGGGCCGCGATTGCTGCAAGACAAGAAAGAGGGAGTATCGATTATGGCCGGAGCAGAGGTAATCAATGTTGTTTCGGTTATAAATGGCGTGCCGTCAAAAGCAGCTGCTGATGGGCCGGCTGCATATTGTTGCTTGATTGCAATACAGATTTGACAGTCGCGATCGTCATCAGCACTTTCATGATGATGCGAAACTGCCACGAACGTGGAAAGAAAAAGGAGAAGTAAAAGAAAAACTATAAATCGTTTGTAGCGGTCCATGTAGCTTCTTACAAACATAGCCCGATGTTAACCTTTGCCGACCAAATTGTCAATAATGGTTATGCTCCGAATCGGGACAAAAAAAATCGATTAATCCTCTATTGGCTCTAACTATTTTTTTGGTGCGCCCGGCGGGAGTCGCACCCACTCCGTCGCCCGTAAAGGGCTCCCCAGAAGGGGCCAGCCCCCTCTGGTCTCTCCCCCGAAGCCCAGGGGAATCCTTCCCCTGACACCTCTGCGTTCGTAGGTCCTTGTTCTTTACTGCACCATGATGAGACGCATACTGTCTATCGACGATCGTTATATCTGGTGCGCCCGGCGGGAGTCGGACCCACGACCTTTGGCTTCGGAGGCCAACGCTCTATCCAGCTGAGCTACGGGCGCATGACTTAGTTTTTTGTTCGGAGTTCTGAGTTCAGAGATTAGAGCTTCATACTAACTAAATGATCTGGCAACTCCAAACTCTCAACTCTGAGTTGAAAACTCTGATTTCACAACGTGAAATTCATATGGTGCGCCCGGCAGGAGTCGAACCTGCGACCTACGGCTTCGAAGGCCGACGCTCTATCCAGCTGAGCTACGGGCGCAGAATAAACCTCCTAAAAACGCTGTAGAGACGGCCGACAAGACC
>JBGPIG010000006.1:0-19031 GCA_041484745.1 Nitrospirota bacterium
GCCGCAGCCAAATGCGACGATGGGGACGGATCTATAAGAGAAATGCCCCGCATCACCGTGGTCTTGAGCTTTCGACTACTCGCCGCAGCGCATCTCATCTGAGCGCTGCGGCAAGCGCTGCCCGCGGGATGGTTGTGACATAGTTATCGACAACAGACTAGTGGACGTACTAAATGCTGTATGTTTCAATCGATATTTTTCTATTCACGTAGTTATATCGGTATCGTCAAGATAATAGTTGGATCAGGTTTGTTCAACTATAAAATATGAAAGGATGAAATGAATGATTGACAAAGATAACATGCCTATTTGTGAAGCGGCAAATTATTTCAAGGAAGAGATTCTTGAGATTATGCCTGATATTCCTGTAACCCAACTTGCCGACATGGTGTCAGTATATATATACTATCAATATGGCATAACCAAAGAAGAAGCGAAGAAAGTTATTGAGCAAACCTGTTTATGAAAACTTGGATTGATTAAACTTTATATTGTCTCTGTACGGCATTTTGTATGATATTTACAAGGTTGAAGCCGACAACTACGGCAGGAGCAGTTGGGCAACCATAATCGTTTTGCCCAACCTACAGGCCGCTTCTAGATATTGATCCCGTACTTCTTCAGCTTGAGATAGAGCGTCTTGCGGTCAATGCCGAGGAGTTGGCTCGCCTTCGACTGGTTGCCGTTCGCTTCCCTAAGCACCCGGAGAATATAGTTCTTTTCCATCTCTTCAAGCGACGGATTGGTGCCGAGCTCCGCAACGGCCGCCGCGGACGGGATCGAGAGGTCCTCCGCGCCGAGCCCGTCCGTCTCGCACAGGATCACCGCCCGTTCGATCACGTTCTCCAGCTCCCGCACGTTCCCCGGCCAGCGGTATCCCGCCAGCAGCTCCGATGCCTCGGCAGTGAAATCGTTTACGACCTTGGACAGTTTTCTGGAATATTTATTCAGAAAATAACGCGCCAGCTCGGGTATGTCTTCTTTACGTTCCCGGAGCGGCGGGATGCTGACGGTGATCACGTTGAGGCGGTAGAAAAGGTCTTCGCGGAAGGTCCCGGCCTTGATCATCTCCCGGAGGTCCTTGTTCGTGGCAGTGATCAGCCGAACATCGACGACCAGGGCCTTGTTCCCTCCCACCCGCCGAAACTCGCCGGAATCGAGGAACCGCAGCAGCTTCGCCTGGAGCCCGATGGGCATCTCGCCGATCTCGTCGAGGAAGAGCGTTCCCCTGTCGGCGACCTCGACGAGACCGTGCTTCAGCTGATGGGCGCTGGTGAAGGCCCCCTTCTCGTGGCCGAAGATCTCCGACTCGATGAGGTTCTCCGACAGGCTCGCGCAATTCAACGCGATGAACGGTGTGTTCTTCCTCTTACTGTAATGCCAGACGGTGTTGGCGACAAGCTCCTTGCCCGTGCCGCTCTCTCCCTGGATGAACACGGGCGAGTCCGTCGGCGCCACCTTCCTGATGAGCGCCAGGACGTCCTGCAACTGCCTGCTGGTGCCGATGAACTCGAAAGGGGACTCCTTTCGCACCAGTTCCTGCTCCAGCAGCTTGCTCTTGACGCTCAGACGGCGGTACTCGCAGGCACGGTCCACGACGATCACCAATTCGTCTAGTTTGTAAGGCTTGGTAAGGTAATCATAGGCCCCGTTCTTCATGGCCTCCACCGCGGTCTCCACCGTGGCCTTGCCGGTAAGCACAATGATGGGGGGCGCCGACGGGTCCTCTTTCAGCGTCTTCATGAGCGACAGGCCGTCCATGCCGGGCATGACCACGTCGAGCAGGATCGCGTCAAAGGCGTTGTTGGACATCACCCGCAGTGCCTCTCCGCCGTCGGCAGCAACCGACACGGAATAGCCCTTGCGGGTCAGTTCGTTCTTCAGTAGCCTCCGGAACGGCTCTTCGTCATCGACAACAAGAATGTTCAGCATGATAGTATCCTAACCCGGGCAAACCGGAACTTTTTTCACCGCGGAGACGCCGAGACACGGAGAAAATCATTAGACAGAATAAAATCAAGAACGAGCATTTTATTAAAACTCTCACCATGTACCCTTTAACCGTCATTCCAGCAATGGCTCTAGCCGGAATCCAGTGGCGTTGATTTTCATGTCGCTCGAAAAACCTGGATTCCCGATAGAGGCTTTCGGGAATGACGAATAAGGTGTAGGTGTACTAGTTGTTAAATTTATTCCCCGCTTTTTTCTCTGCGTCTCCGCGCCTCCGCGGTGAAATGATTCTTCCCCGAATCACCCGTACTTGAGCGCCGGCAGTTTGATAATAAAGGTCGTTCCCTTTCCCGGTTCGCTTTCCACATCAATGGTCCCGCCGTGCTCTTCCACGATCCGGTGGCAGATGGTGAGGCCCAGGCCTGTCCCCTCGCCCACGGGCTTGGTGGTAAAGAAGGGGTCGAACACCTTGCCGATGACGTCCGCGGGTATGCCAGCGCCCGTGTCCCGGACGTCAAGCCGGATCCCGCCGGCGTTCTCCGCCCCATCGGGACCGGTCGTGATCGAGATGCTCCCCCCCTCGGGCGTAAAATAAATGGCGTTCAGGAGCAGGTTCATCAGGAGCTGCCGGAGGCTCCCCGCGTCGGCGGAGATCTTCGGCAGGTCCCGGTTCAGTGTAAGCGACAGGGTATGCTGCAGCCGGGCGGTCCGGTGCTGGAGCAGGAGGAGCACTTCCTTAATGAGCTCGTTGATGTCGATCTCCCGGAACGTGCCGCCCGACGGCCGCGCGAACTCGAGCAGGCTCTTGAGGATCCCCTTGCACCGGAAAATCTCGCTGTGGATGGTCCGCAGATACTCGGGAAAGTCCTCGAACCCCCGCACGCCGGAGAGCGTCGGGTCGTGGGCGCGGTCGAGCAACGCCTCGGAATAACCCGCGATGATCCCCAGGGGATTGTTGATCTCATGAGCGATGCCCGCCACGAGCGTGCCCAGGGAAGCCAGCTTGTCCGAACGGATAAGCTGCTGTTCGAGCCGTCGCTGCGCAGTCACATCCTTGAGGTAATGGACGATAGCGTAGAGACTGCCCTCGTCGTCCAAGAGCGGATAGGCCCAAAAGTGGAAGATGTTTCCGGCGTTATTCTTCAGCTCCTGGAAGGTCGGTCGCCTGTGGGTCAAGGTGTCCTGGCACAGGCATTGCGTGATCGTAATCCCGATCCGGTCCAGCAGTTCTCCGCAGTACTTACCCGTGATCTCGTTCTTGGAAAAGCCGGTTGTGGCAAGCAAGGTCTGGTTGGCGCGGACGACTTGCTGTTTACCGTCCTCGATCCAGACCATATCGGTAATGGCGTCGAACGTGCGTTCCCATTCCTTTTTTTCTTTCGAAATCTCTTCGAACAGGAGCGCATTCTCGAGGGCGACGGCGATATGCTTGGCGATCGGAAGAAGGAGCTCAAAGTCCTTTTCAGAATATTGCGACGGCTCCGTACTGTCGAAATTGAACACGCCGAGCATCCGGTCATGGAACAGGGGGATACTTATCGTGGAACGGATGCCTTCATGCAGCAGTTTCTTGTCCAGGGGAAAGGCCGTATCCCTGAGGTCGTAGCTGATCCAGGGTTTGTTGTTCCGCACGACCCAGCCCGCGCTTGTTCCCTCGATCGGGGCCTTCACGCCTTTCCGCATTGCTGTTTTCATTTCCGTATCAAGTGCAAAGATCAGAAGGTTGTCGTCCTTTTCATGGTAAAGAAGCAAGCTTGCCCGGCTGTAGTCGATGATCTTGCGCAGTTCTGAAACGACCATGCGGAAGATAGTCCCGATGCTCAGGCTGGAGTTGATAATGCTGCTCAGTTCATTGATCAGCTCAATCTGCGTGGACTTGTCCTGCTGCAATCCCGCAGGGTTCTGCTGCGGCGCGGTCTTCTGGTCGGGAGTGTCCCGAACGACAACGATCAAACGGTCGGGCCGATGCTTTCTATTCGGGATCACAGCTACGCGGGAAGCCACGGGGCTGCCGTTTTTCCGGAAGCAAAACGCGCGAAGCGATGGGGCGGACTCTCCTTCACGGGCCGCATCGACAAGGGAAAAAGAACCTGCTGTTTCCCGGTCCCTCACGATGCTGTCCAGGGTGATAAAGTTATCCAGACTCCGGCCGATGACGTCGGAACGGTCGTATTCGAAATATGCACGTACAGTATCATTGCAGGACAGGATCGTCCACTGTCGGTCCACGATAAAGGCGGGCATGCCCAGGACATCGAGGGTCCTGAGCAGCTCCGATATGTCCTTGTCGAGCGAAATTTTCATACATCATCATAATATCACAGTGCAAAAGCACCAGCAACTGGAAAGGGGTTTATAAATAAGTGTGAAGTGTGAAGTTTGAAGGATGAAGTTTGATGGGAGAAGCGGGAGGAGGGTTGACTCTTCAGGTGAAGGAGGATAGTATTGGATCATGATACCTGACTGCATAACGTGGGGGCATCGCGACTCATGAAGATCCGGATTGGACATCTGTCCACCTTCTACAACACTGCGATCCTGTTGATGGCTGGAACAGACACAGAATCGAGGCTCGGCGCGGGAATAGAATGGAAGCTCATGGGTAACGGACCCGCGATCATGAAGGCCTTTCAGCGAGACGAGCTTGATATGGCCTACATCGGTCTGCCGCCGGCTATTATCGGTATCAGCCAGGGCATCGATGTCATATGCGTTGCGGGCGGTCATGTGGAAGGTACGGTCATGACGGGGAAGGCCCGGTGGAACGGATATCAAGAGACCGGTGATTTGCGCACAGTCCTCCGGCAGTTTCGCGGATGTAAGATCGGGGTGCCGGGCAAGGGCTCCATTCACGACGTTATCCTCAAGGATTGTATTGAACAACAGGGACTCGAAAGAGATATTGAGATCGTCAATTATCCCTGGGCAGACCTGGTTACCGAAGCAGTGGTAAAGGATGAGGTTGCAGCTGCAGTAGGAACTCCCGCACTGGCTGTTGCGATCAAGAGATTTGCTCGGGGTAAAATTTTGTATCCGCCGTCAATGCTCTGGCCGGACAACCCGAGTTACGGGATCGTTGCACACAGGGGTTTCTTAGAGAAGGAACCGGAGCGGGTGAAGAAGTTCCTCGAGCTCCACGAGGAAGCAACGGCATTTATCAGAAGAGAGCCTAGAAAAGCCTCACGAAGGATCGCTGATTTCGTCAGCATCATCGACGAGGACTTTGTTCTGGATACGCTTCGCGTTTCGCCGAAATACTGCGCCCAGCTGACTGAAAATTATATCACCTCGACCATGAAGTTCGTGCCGGTCTTAAAAAAGCTGGGGTATATCCGGGAAGATATCGTGCAGGACAGGATCTTTTCGCGCAGGATCATTGAGCATATTCATCCTGAAAAGGAGCATTATGGCGACGGGATAGCGGATACTATCGGAGTACCCCGGAAGTAGTTTGTCGGATCATTGGTCGAATAGCTCCGCTGCTGCATAGTATTCGCCGTGGCCCGGAAAGATAAACGCCGCGCCGCCCCTCTTCTTCAATTCAGCATCCGAATCGAGCATCACCTTCCGCAGCGCCGCAGTCTCTTCCTTATATACCCGTGAATCCTTGTTCGGATTGGTCAGCAGGTAGCGGTAGATGCCGAGGTGTTCCTTGTCTTCCGGCGTGAGACTTTTTACGTTCAAGAGAAAATCAGAGGTGAAGAGCAGGCCGAACTCCCGGTTCAGGAAAAAAACCAGACCGGGCGTGTGGCCGCCGAGGCTCTCGAGCACATCGATTGCCAGTGGGCCGATCATGAACCGATCGATGGTCCTGAACTGTCCCTCCATGCCCAATCCCGCTGTCTGAAAGAACTGCGGCTGCGCCGGGAAGCGGCACTCGGTGAACCTGCTTGAAAGACGCGTATAGTACTTGTTCAGCTTCAGAAGGGGGCCTGATGCGCCGTGCGCCCTGTTCTGATGCGTGATCACCTCGGCACTATCAGGGTGCATGAAGACCTCGGTACCGAATTCCTGCTCAAAATAGCCTGATGAGCCTGCGTGGTCCGTATCGGGGTGCGTGACAAAGATCCTTCTTACCTTTGACGGAACCATGCCGTGCTTCGCGATCAGTTTCTTAATGTCCTCATAATAGATACCGTGGCCAGCATCGATCATAGTCAGGTCGTCGTTGTCCTTGAAGAGATAGAAGTTCTCACTGGTCGGCAACCGAAAGCCCCAGAGCTCTATCCGGTCGTGGAAGCGCAGGGGTCCCATGCTGGTTGCTGAGAACTGATCGCCCGTCCTGGTCCGCGATCGGGACGCGAAGGTGAGCACGGTTTCGAATACATCGCCCGCTTCGAGATTGTTCCCCGCCTCGGTTGCAAAGTGCACAAGATCCTGATACAGGTCCTTGGAAGACTCGACGAGCGACCTGATCTCAGCGATGTCACTCGAAGGAAGCAGCTTCTTCAGTCGGAAGAAGAACTTTTCGACCATTTTCAGACCGATGATGTTCGCCGCTTCCTGCTCGCCGCTCCCGCGATACACGACCCGGTAGTGGTATCCTTCCTCGTTGATGGCCTGCAGGAGTACCGTGATCTCCTGTGGATTCCCGGTCGCCATGGCAATGTCAGCAGATTCGGGGTCGATGTCCTCGTCGTAGAGCATGTATATCACATTCGCATCGTGCTGAGCGAGCAGACGCGCAAACGCGGCAAGTGAGCCCGGCTTGTTCACGAGCCGGACCTTGACCTCGAGGATGCTTTCGACCGCCGTGATCAGCACGTCATGTTCCGTGGTGCGAAGGCTCGTAAAACCGTACTGTTTCTCCTGTAGTGATTGTGCAAGGGCGCCGGGCTGGTCCTCGGTATCAAGCTGTACCTCAACAGCCACGCGACTGCCGTCTGTTGACCGGTCATAGTGGAAAAAGGAGATATTTCCGCCTGCCTGGGCAATGGCCGAAGCGAAGCCGGCAAGAGAACCGGGGCGGTCCGGGAGATAAACGCGGAACTTGGCAAGAACCGTCCCCGCTGATTCACCGGGGATGGTCGAAGCAGGCGAGATCCGGAGATACAGCTTCATCGGCGGGCGATTCTCTTCCGGTCTGTTCTTCACAAATAACCTCAGCGGGATCTCTTCTCGTCAGTCCTGTTGCCGGTGGTTATCCAGGCTGCGATGCCGCCTTCGAGATAGCGCGCCTGAAAACTTTTGGCCAGAAGCCGGTCAAGCACCTTGTTGCTGACGGAGCCGCCGCGGGCGCAGTAAAGCACGACCTCTTTGTCCCTCGGCAGGACCGCGCTCCACTCATCCACCTTGTCGGGGTCGCGCCACTCGGCGCCCGGGATGATCTCTCGGTCAGCGTCGTAATCGGCTTTACGCCGGACATCGAGGAAGGTGATGGCGTTCTTCTTTTCAATCAGGGACCTGAGGTCATCGGTCGTGATGGTTCGGCTCATGAGAAGCTCCTCGTAATCGTCAAGCGGTTTTATAATCGACGACAACCCGGTGTTCCCGGACTTTTTGAACAAAATCCGCAGCGGCGCGATGGTCTGGGTGCTTCTGATAGAGCTCAAGGTCGTTCTCGCTTTTAAATACGGAAAAGAGCACGACGTCGTACGCTCCATCGGTCTCAAGGAAGTTTATTCCGACTTCGAGATGAAAGATCTGCGGGATTGTAAGTTTTAGGGCCTCCAGTTCGATCTTGATCCTTTTGGCGTTCCGAGCCCTGTCCGCTCCTTCAGCAAAATCCCTGAGCTTCCACATCACCACATGTTTGATCATGATTCGCTCTCCTCTTGTGATTATGAACAAGTATCGTTATAGTAACGCCGTAACGGATCGGCCGGAAGAAAATAGTTGCCCTCTATTTTGAATGTTTGTATTATACATCACCGGGCCTTTGCTGAACAGAAAAAAGCGCGGGCCAGGGCGACTGAGCGATGCATGGTGCGTATTCTTCGAGGATTAGGTAACGGACAAATGATCAAACAATTTCTTTTGTTATTGTGCTGCCTGTTGCTGGCTCAAGCCTGCGCATCAAAAAAGACGAGCGTGTCAAAATCGCCCGATGAGGTCAATGCTAAACAAAAGGCATCGCAGAAGCCTTATACCGTAATGGGAAAGCGGTACGAGCCGCTCAAGAGCCATGAGGGATTTGTTCAGACTGGCATTGCAAGCTGGTACGGCAAGGACTTTCATGGCAAGACGACGAGCAATGGAGAGAAATACGACATGAATGCCATGACCGCTGCGCACAAGACACTGCCGCTCGGCGTTTTTGTGCAGGTAAAGAATACCGACAACGGGCATGAGACAGTAGTTCGGGTAAATGACCGCGGCCCCTTCGTGAAAGGAAGGATCCTCGACCTGTCCTATGCGGCGGCAAAGAAGCTCGGTGTTGATATCGCCGGGACAGCGCCGGTACGGATCGAGGCGTTGGGTTATCGCGGAAGCGGCGTGGATAAATACGCGGCCCTGGAGAGTTATGATACGGGCAACTATACCGTCCAGATCGGTTCATTCAAGGAATTCAGCAATGCGCAAAGGCTGTCCGAGGAAATGAAAAAGCTGCACGGCTTCTCGGAAATACACATGACCAATGTAAACGGAGAAAATTTCTACCGCGTCTATGCCGGGAAATATACATCGTTACAAGCCGCAGAACATGCGGAGCGGGAATTTTCCGAACATGGATATCCGGGAAGTTTTTCCGTGGCGCTGGAGTAAGGCAAGCGTAAACTTTAATCCGAATGAGTCTTACTTTTTCTCGCACCACTTCCGCGCATTCTGAAACATCTTGAGCCAGGGAGATGCGGCAAGATTTTTTTTGAGCTCTTCCGGCAACCAGCCCCACTGCCAGATGAGTGTGGAGCGCTCAGGATGCGGCATCATGGCGAGATGGCGGCCATCAGGGGAACAGAGCCCTGCAATCCCTGCCGGTGAACCGTTGGGGTTAAAAGGATAGGCCTCGGTAATTCTTGATTCATCATCAACGAAGCGGACGGGGGCAAGGCCGAACTCGCATTCCTTGAACATCTTCTCATCCGGAAAGTAAGCCAGACCTTCGCCGTGGGCCACCCAGATGCCGAGAACGGAATTCTCCATGCCCTTGAGCATGATGGAAGGACTTTCCAGAATCTTAACAGTCGAGAAGCGCGATTCGAAGCGTCCCGACTTATTATGGATAAAGCGCGGCTGCAGTTCATCAGCGATTCCTCTCCAGGGTACCCACCCCAGGAGCGCCATGAGCTGGCAGCCATTGCACACGCCGAGGCTGAAGGTATCGGGCCGGGAATAAAATTTTTCAAATTGGTCCCAGACCTTCTTGTTAAACCTCAGTGAAGCGGCCCAGCCCTTCGCGGAATCCAGAACATCCGCAAAACTGAAACCTCCGACAAAGGTCACTCCGCGAAACCGGTCAAGCGTGATGCGGCCTTCGAGTAGGTCGGTCATGGTCACATCCCACGGCTCAAACCCTGCAAGATAAAATGAAGCGGCCATTTCGCGGTCCCCGTTGCTCCCCTCTTCGCGGATAATGGCGACTGTGGGCTTGGAACGGCTGCAGAGGCAATCATCGCTCGTTTGCTCCGGCGTAAACGGAACGACAAAGGAAGGTCCCTTTCGGTCATAGATGTTCCTGCGCTCTTCGCGGATGTTCTCGGGATTTCGTTGCATCAGGTCAAGATGATGGCTCGTCTCTTCCCATATGTCTCGCAGCATGCGCAGGTCTTCGTCTAAGACAGTTTGGGGTTCGGAGCTCGGGGTTCGGAGTGACATAGTGATCCGCTTATCTGATGTTGTTTTGCCGATAACCTGATAGGGCACGTTGGCCGCGTCAAGTATCGAGAGAATCTTAGACTCTTCGTAAGGCCGATATTCGACAGCAAGACCGAGTTCTTCAGCGAACAGGGTGGCGATGGCATCGGACTGTTTGCCCAGATCGATCTCGATGCCGCAATTTCCGGAAAAGGCCATCTCAAGCAGTGTCGTCACGAGCCCGCCGTCGGAACGGTCATGGCCCGCAAGGATCAGCTCATCTTGTACGAGTTTCTGTACTGCATTGAACGTTCTCGTGAGAAGTTGTGGATCATCGAGGTCCGGCGATCTATCGCCGATCTGGCCGAAGACTTGCGCAAGCGCTGAGCCGCCGAGCCGGTTCTGCCCGACTCCAAGATCGATGAACAGGAGCTTGCTCCTGCCTGGCGCTTTGAGGTCCGGAGTTACGGTCTTGGTGATGTCCGGACAGGTGACATAGGCGGAGATGACGAGCGTTCCGGGAGACTTAACGGTCTCGTGCGTTCCATCGGGGTTCGTCACTTTCGTGGCCATGGAAAGGCTGTCCTTACCGCCGTCAACAGCCATGCCGAACTCGATCATCACGTCGCGCATGGCAACAGCGGCGTCATAGAGCCGTGAACCTTCGCCGGGAAACTTGGGCGCCCACATCCAATTGGCGGAGCAGCGGATATCGCCGAGGCCGGAGACGCGGGCCCAGACGATATTGGTGAGCGCCTCGCCGACGCTCATCCTGGCCATGGCAGCGGGATCGATCAACTCCTTGATCGGCTGTTCACCGATGGAGATGGCCGCGCCGCTCAGGTTAAAATGTGATTGGGCAATGACCGCAACATCGGACACCGTGAGTTGGAGCGGTCCGGCGCATTGCTGGCGTGCGATCAGGCCCGTGACCGAACGGTCAACCTTGTTGGTCAGGAACCGCTTGGACCCGACCGAAACGAGCCGAAGCACGCGGTCAAGGGCTTTTCGTACCGTAAGGTCCTTCGGAAGATCGAGGGGCTTGAGCGTTGTTTTTTTCCTGTCGAGTGTAAATACCTTCTGCGGCATGTCTCCCAGCACCTTGGAAAGCTCAAGGTTCACGGGCGTAGAATTGTCGGGCTCATCATACAAAACGATATAACCGTCGCCCGTGATCGTGCCGATGATCGCCACAGGAATTTTTTCGCGCTCGCAGAGCGAGCGGAAGAGCTTTTCGTGCTCGGACTTCAGAAGAAGCGCGTTCTGCTCCTGGTACTCAGCTCCCCAGATCTCGAGCACCGAAAGCGTCTTGTCGCCCACAAGGATCTTCCTGATCTCGATCTTCGCACCAGCCGGATGCACGATCTCTTTCACCACATTGCAGTTACCGCCAGCGCCCTGGTCATGGATGCTCTGAATCGGGTTCTTATCCCCAAGCTCAACGCAAGCCCTGATAACACGATTCATCTTCTGTTCCATCTCAGCGTCGCCGCGCTGCACCGCATTGAAGTCGAGCTCTGCAATGTTCTCGCCCTGGATCATCGACGAGGCAGCCCCCCCACCCATGCCGATGCGGTAGGCAGGGCCGCCGATCTTGACCACAAGCATGCCCTTCCTGGCTTCTGTTTTGTCCGTGTGGCGGGCGTCCATCTGGCCCACGCCTGCGCTGAACATGATCGGCTTGAGCCATTCCCTGCGCTCGCCATCCTGAAGCCGGAGACCGAAGGAGCGGGTGAATCCCTGGATTACCGGTTCGCCGAATTTATTGCCGTAGTCCGATGCGCCGTTGCTGGCCTCGACTTCGATCTGGAGCGGCGAGGCGAGATTATTCGGATAGGCATATGTTGCGTCTTCCCAGGGAAGGTTGTATCCGGGGATGCGGAGGTTGCCCACGCAATAGGCTGCCGTGCCCGCGACCACAAGCCCTCCCGTGCCTGTTGCCTGCACGTCGCGGATGCGGCCGCCTGTGCCGGTCTCAGCGCCCGGGAACGGCGCCACGCCCGAGGGAAAGTTGTGTGTCTCGGCCGTTAGAATGATATGGTATTTTCGTTTCGCTTCGCGGAACGGAGATGGTTTGCCAATGGTCTCGGGGATGATGGTGGTAATGTCGTAACCCGTGATCGCGCTTGAGTTGTCGCTGAAGGCGATGACGCTGTTGTTCGGGTTCGCGTCATAGGTCGCCTTCACGATCTTCATCAGGTTCCCGGAGATTTCCTTTCCGTCGACAACGAGTTTGCCGCGGAAGAACCAGTGGCGCGAATGTTCGCTGTTCGACTGGGAAAGGTCGAAACACTCGACATTGGTCGGGTTGCGTTTGATGTCTTTCACAAAGAGATTCGTGTAGTAGTCCAGGTCCCAGTCGTCGAGACCGAGGCCCATCTCGCGATTGAGCTTTTCGAGTTCAGTCCTTCCCTTTTCCAGTAAAGGAATGATCCGGACCGGTTCCGGTTTGATGCCGGTCTCAAAGGTCACGAGCAACGATGGATACGGGCACTCGGTCATGCGGTCATGGATAAGATCGAGGAAAGCATTGAGCTGCTCTTTCGTCAGCGGGGACTTTATTGCACGCTGAAGACGGTACCGACGCGAACGCTCGATCCTCGCGATCTTTCTGAGGCCGCAGGCGTGGCAAACCGAGACCGCGTTCGTAGACCAGGCGGTTGTAAAGTTCATGCGGGGACCGACCTCGAGAATCAATTGCCGATTGTTGGTTGCGGATTGCGGATAAAAAAATGAGGCGTCGGAGAACTGCTTCGGCTCGAAGGTCTCTGCTAGAAGCCAGCGGAGCAAGCGCATTTCATCCGCAGACAGCGGGCCGTCAGTAGCCACATTAAAGCAGAATTCGGTTTCAATCCCGGTAAGTGAGAGAGAAGCCTTCTCCTGTGCCGTTGCAAGCAGGCCTGCGGTCTGATAGGCAGAGAGGGCCGGTGTCCGGTAGAGATGAAATAGGATCATAGTTGTCTTGTTATTGCTTTGTTAGTTTAACACAACGTCACGAAAATTGATAACGGAACCTAAGCAGAGATTGCTTACGATTTGGTCGATACACGCTTGATCGTGCATCTACGTGCCGTTAGGGCTGCATGCAGCTTCTAGCGGTCCATCAGCGACACGACTTTTTGCTCTGAAGCCTTCTTCTCGCCGGCCATTTCGCATTTGCCATCGAAGATCACGCCCTCTTCGATGATGAGTTTGGGCGTCCTGATATTGCCCTGGATGATTCCGGGGGCAAGGATATGAACTCTCTGGCTAGCATTGATGTTGCCAACGATCTTTCCGCTCGAGATGATCGTGCCGACCGCAATTTCGCCCTGCAGGAATGCGCCATCGCCGGCAATCAAGGTATCTTTTGAAACAACCTCCCCCTCCACCTTTCCATCAACGCGGATGGTGCCTACGAAGCTCAGCACGCCCTTGAACTCCGTACCTTTTCCGAGGAATGCGGTGATCTCCGACTGCTCCGGTGTGCCCGAACCTTTTTTCAACATATATAATTCCTCCTCAAATAAATTCAAATGCTTTTGCCGCGAAGTCACTAAGACACGAAGGATGCTTTAAGCAGTAGTTATTCTTGGAGACTTCTTGCGTTTGAGGCCACGTGTATGTTCGCCTTACCCGAGCTTCTCCAATATCCGTTCCAGCTCATCCGCGGAATAATACTCAATCACAATCCTGCCTCCCTTTGCCCCGGGTGTAATGCTCACCTTCGTGCCGAGCGATTTTTTGAGCTTCTCCTCTAATGCGCTGAGCTCATGGCCATGCCGGACTTTTTTCTCTTTTGGCGGGTTCTTGAGTCGTCCTGCGAGTGCTTCCGCCTCACGCACGGAGTGCCCCTTCTTTACTATAAGAGCCGCGATCTGGAGCTGGTCGCGGACGCGCTCGAGAGACAGGATCGCCTTGGCGTGCCCCATGCTCAACGCACCTGTTACAAGGTCGTGCTTCACTTCCTTGGGAAGGCCGAGGATGCGGAGAAAGTTCGTAATCGTTGATCGTTCTTTGCCGACGCGCTTGGCAAGATCTTCCTGGGTGAGGTTGAACTCATCCTGGAGCCGCTTGTATGCCTCGGCAGCTTCAAGCGGGTTCAGATCCTCGCGCTGAATGTTCTCAATCAGCGCCATCTCAAGGAGCTCACGTTTAGTCGCTTCCTTGACGAGCGCTGGAATAGTCTTGAGCCCGGCAAGACGAGCAGCACGCCACCGGCGTTCGCCGGCAATCAATTGATAGCCGCCGCCTGACTTGTGCACGATAATCGGCTGGATGACCCCTTGCTCTTTGATCGAAGCGGCAAGCTCCTGCAGCTTTTCGTCGTCGAAATGTTTTCTCGGCTGAAATTCATTGGGGATGATCTTCTCCAACTCGACCTCGTGGATGCCGAGCGCCCTGCGATCCTTGTCGTCTAGCACGGACAGGTCCGGGATGAGTGCCCCAAGTCCTTTACCGAGCGCCTGTTTTTGCATTGCTGATGACCTCCTTTGCGAGATCGAGGTAGTTTTGAGCGCCCCGGGACCGAATATCGTACAGCAGCACAGGCTTGCCGTGGCTTGGCGCCTCGCTCAACGCCACGTTCCGGTGAATGATGGTGGTGTAAACCTTGTTCCCGAAAAACTTGCGTACTTCCTGCGCAACCTGCGTAGCCAGGTTGTTTCTGCTGTCGAACATGGTCAGGAGAACACCTTCTATGGCGAGGTCCGGGTTCAAGTCCTGCTTGATAAGCTTGATTGTATTCATGAGCGCGGAAAGCCCCTCGAGCGCGTAATACTCGCACTGAACAGGAATAAGCACCCCATCAGCTGCGGTGAGCGCATTCACGGTCAACAGACCAAGCGACGGTGGGCAGTCAATTAATATGTAGTCGTAATTGTCTCGGAACTGGGCGATCGCCTTTTTGAGCACACGCTCACGTGCAATCATCTGGATAAGCTCGATCTCGACGCCCACGAGGTCTATCTTCGCGGGAATTACATCAAGCCAGGGGAAATGCGTGGATTTTTTTATCTCTTGAAGTGTCTTCTTACTCGTGAAGAGGTCGTAGGTGCTGCCCGTAATATTATTCCGGTCGATCCCCATGCCGCTCGAGGAGTTGCCCTGGGGGTCCGAGTCAATAAGAAGTACCTTTTTTTCAGCGGCGGCAAGCGAGGCTGCAATGTTAACGGTGGAAGTCGTCTTTCCCACGCCGCCCTTCTGATTTGCAATTGCTATTACCCTGCTCATTCTTCCTTCACCCTCCGATAATACCGGCTTAGGAGCACACCACTTTACCATAGGATGATGATAAAAGGAAGATAAAATTAACCAAGAACCAGCCTTGCCGCAAAGTAATAAGGATTTATCTGCGTGCTCTCTGCCTCTGCGGTTAAATTCTACTTCTCACGAGATCATCATTGTTGATTCCTTTTTACATTCCATTTCTTTGCTTTTCTTAGCGTACGTTGCGACTTTGCGCGAGTAATTTACCGTTTTCAGGTTTAAAGATATTGATTTCGGATTGTCCCTGGTTCCTCATGGGACACTCTATATTTCAAAGGTTCCACGTGGAACATCGTCGACTCAATAAAAAAGGCAGGACGGAATGTTCCGTCCTGCCTGTGATTCCATGAGGTAAAGTCCTCTAAACAGCCGCGCCGGCGGCCACGCACTCTTCTTTCGTTTTTGCCCAGCATGGTCCGAGGATCGTCTCGAGGTCCTCTTCTGCCGTTGCTGCAATGGGCTTAATATCGAAGTTCTTGACCAGCACGTCGAGCACGTTCGGCGTGATGAATGCCGGGAGCGTCGGCCCGAGCCGGATGTCCTTGATACCTAAAGACAGCAGGGAAAGCAGGATAGCCACGGCCTTCTGCTCGTACCATGACAGTACCAGAGACAGCGGCAGTTCGTTCACACCGATGTTGAAGGCCTTTGAAAGCGCGATCGCGATCTGGATCGCCGAGTAGGCGTCGTTGCACTGACCGATGTCGAGCAGCCGCGGGATACCGCCGATGTCTCCCAGGTTCTTATCAAAGAAGCGGAACTTGCCGCAGGCCAACGTCATGATCACCGTGTCCTTGGGCGCTTTTTCCACGAACTCAGTATAATAGTTCCTGCCCGGCTTTGCGCCGTCGCACCCGCCCACAAGGAAGAAGTGGCGGATCTTTCCTGCCTTGACCGCTTCAATCACCTTGTCAGCCACGCCGAGCACCGCGTTGCGTGCAAATCCCGAGAAGACTTCCTTGCCCGGTGCATCTTCAGTAAATCCTGGAAGCGATAGGGCCTTTTCTATCACATCTGTAAAATTGCCGCCCGAAATGTGCTTCACATCGGGCCAGCCAACAAGTCCGCAGGTAAAGAGATTGTCCTTGTAAGACGCCAGCGGCTTCTGGATGCAGTTCGTGGTCATCACAATGGCGCCGGGGAAGTGCGCGAACTCCTTGTGCTGGTTCTGCCAGGCCGTACCGTAATGGCCAAAGAAGTGCGGATATTTTTTAAGGCTCGGATAGCCATGTGCCGGCAGCATCTCGCCGTGGGTATAAACGTTTATCTCCTTCCCTTCGCTCTGTTTTAGTATCAGCTCAAGGTCCTTCAGATCATGGCCGGAAACAAGGATGGCCTTGCCTTTTTTCGCGCCGAGCGGGACCTTGGTCGGGATCGGATGGCCGAAAGTGCCGGTGTTGCCTGCATCAAGGATCTCCATGGTCTTAAGATTGACCTCTCCGCACTTGAGCACAAGACCTATCCAGTCATTCAGGCCGAGATCGGTCCCGGTCATGGCAGCCAACGCCTCGGCCATGAACGCATAAACGGAATCATCTGTTTTTCCGAGGATCTGGGCATGATCTGCATAAGCGGCCACACCTTTAAGGCCGAACAGAAGAATGTCCTGGAGAGACTGGATATCGGGGTTGATCATCGCATCAGGCACCCGCTCCCTCACCTCGCGGCCCTGTTTTACCAAAGCCTCAAGCGAACTTGCCGGCATGTAGGAAGCGCTCCCGTGAGTGAAGTCCGTTCTGCCGCCAGCTGCCTTGACCTTTACCTTCAGACCCTCGCGAAGCTCAACGCTTTTATGGATGAGTGTTTCGAAACGCTTGGGGTCGAAATCAACGTTCGTGAGCGTTGAAAAGAGCCCTTTGGTCAGGAAAAGGTTTATCTCCTGGTTCATGACGCCATGCTTTCTGCCTTCAACAGTAAAGAGCGAAAGCCCTTTCATGGAGTAGATCAAGATGTCCTGAAGTGATGATAACTCCGGGTCCTTGCCGCATACGCCTATCTTTGTGCATCCTTTGCCATTTGCTGCCTGTTCACATTGATAACAAAACATTGTTCCCTCCTAGAGAATGATTTTATTGGTACCTGATGGTAAAGGCCATGCTACAGGAGGTCTTGCCGATTGCATATGACGGAGGTCATAATGGTTTCATTTATTTGAAACTATTTTGCGGGGAGCAATTTTCTGGGGGGGGGAAGCGGGAATTACTCGAATGGACGAAATCCACAGTCCCCATGCTGGTGTTCCACGTGGAACATCAAACCTGGCCGAGTTCTGTCCCTGCCGGGCTGACGCGGAGCGATCCGAGCGATATATGACGGACCACTGAAACATCCCGAAGCGGAGTAATCACCCGAATGGACAGCTCCTTCAGGTTGAATGTGCGTAGGATCCCGAGGCCCAAACAGAGGTTCCGGTCATCATTCAAGCCGATAAGCAGGTGGTCTATCTCAGACCGCATGAGAACCTCAACTTCTCTTACATTGTACTGCTCCTTTGCTGTGAAGAGTTCGTCTCCGCTGTATTCACCTTCGACTATGATGAACAGCCGGTCAGAGGACAGCTCGGCATGAATCACAATCGCCCTAAGTATTTTAGAAAGCCTATTGACATCACGGAAACTCATCCGCTCGCCGGTGCCGAGTCCAGTGCCATGAACTCCCACATCATGGAGTGCGACTTCCTGAAAATCTGCACCCCGGAAATGCTCCTTGAATCTCTGCTCACGGGTTGCCCGTCTGGCTTCTCCGGTAGAAATCTTTGCATCAGGCGATATCGGAAGTCGGTGGATAAGCAATCCGGCACGGTGCGAATGCGGCGCGAGCAGGTGCTCTACCTCATGCCCCTTCTGCAAGGAAATTACATATCGTGGAGCTATCATGTCTATTTCGTGGAACTTAAGTTCTCGCGCCGCACCACCCTGCACTAATCCGCAGGTGTTGATCAGAATAAGGTCGGGGTTCAGCCCTTGGGCAAACGCATACAGCTTTTGGAGACCCGATACCATCTCGAGCAGACGTCCTACGGGCGATGTATTTCCAATAAAGCTCATGATTAACGGGTTCTTCCGCTTAAGAATGTCCGCTGCTTCAGAATAGGTCGTGAGTGAGATCACCGCAGGTGGACCGATAAATGGCTGGCCGGGATCCGCATCTATCCAAGCCACCTTTTTGCCAACTCGACAGAAGAGCGCGGCAAGGTAGAGGCAGAATGTGGTCTTGCCAGAGCCAGGGGCTCCTACAACCAGCACTGGTCCACCTTGGGCGCCAATCTCTTCAGCAGCCTCACGCCATTCAGTTGGTATTTTCAATGTACCTTCCATAATACGAATTTTACTTTCCTCTTTATTACGTGCGGCTTTGAGGTGAAGTCAACGCGTTAATCAAGCTTTTTAAAAATCCATATCGCCCTTTTATAATCCGAATGTGGCAACGTCATATCTATTTTCCGCACAAGAATCATGCCATACTTTTCCAGCTCCTGCTCGGCAATGATTTCCTCCGGTCCTCTACTTAACACCATGAGTCCTCCGGGTTTAAGAAACGGCGCTCCTGACGCGATGGCTGAATTCATGTCCGCAAATGCACGGGCCGTGACCACCTCGTAGGAGGAACGATACGAATTGGGGAGTTCTTCCGTTCTCTTATCGACAACATATGTCCCGCTTATTTTTAGCGTCCTGATGATATGCCGGAGAAATGCGGCTTTTTTCTTTACAGACTCGACCATCGTGACGGCTATTTCCGGCTGAACGATCTTTATAGGCAGCGCCGGGAAACCAGCACCGGACCCCATGTCTAACAGCGTTAATCCCATGCCGGGGTTGAAACCCTTTACATAAGAAAGAGAATCAAGAACATGCTTTATTACGATATCCCGCTCTTCCCTGATGGCCGTAAGGTTGATCTTTTGGTTCCATTTTTTCAATTCAGTTAAATAAATAAACACAGAATTGAGCTGCTCAACAGACAGCGACAGGCCAAGCTCATCTGCACCGGTTTTCAATAAATCCCGTAGAGTCATGTTGTTCGCTCTGCTATCATCGGGAACACTCTTCATCCCGACCCGTTCCCCCTGGGGCGTTGGAGCTTCTCTTTTGCATCCC
>JBGPIG010000007.1:0-18987 GCA_041484745.1 Nitrospirota bacterium
CGAAGAATCTCGCCTTTCCGGATACTTGAGATCCTTCACTTCGTTCAGGATGACAGCATAAGGGCTTTTTTCAACGGCCTGTTAATCCTTACGGGGTTAAACAGCAAAGCCCTCATGCCTTTTTTCGTGCCTTCGTGACTTCGTGGTGAATGTTGTTCCAGCTTGTCCGGGTTAGGGGGAGGGATGGTGTATGGGAAGATATGAGGAACTTTTTACCAAAAGCATCACCGACCCGAAGGGCTTCTGGGGAGAGGCCGCGGAGGCTATTTCCTGGTATAAAAAATGGGACGTCGTGCTCGATGATTCCCGGCCGCCGTTCTACCGCTGGTTCAAAGGCGCGGAGCTGAATACCTGCTACAACGCCCTTGATCGGCATGTGGAGAGCGGACGCGCGGACCAGACGGCGCTCATTTATGACAGCCCGGTGACCAAGCAGATCAAGAAATTCACGTACCGAGAGCTGCGCGACCAGACTGCGCGTTTTGCCGGAGTGCTGAAGGGACAGGGGGTGGGCAAGGGAGACACGGTGGTCATCTATATGCCGATGATACCCGAGGCAGTGGTGGCCATGCTTGCTTGCGCGCGCCTGGGCGCGGTGCATTCCGTGGTCTTCGGCGGATTTGCGCCGCACGAGCTTGCGATCAGGATCGACGACGCCAAACCCAAGGTAGTCGTGACGGCTTCGGGCGCAATCGAAGTCACGAGGCTCATCGAATACAAACCGCTGGTGGACAAAGCGTTCAGCCTCGCAGCCTATAAACCGGCGCGGTGTATCGTGTTCCAGCGGCCCTCGGTGAAGGCCGCGATGGTCCCCGGCCGGGACCTTGACTGGGCAGAGCTCGCGGCAACAGCAGAGCCCGCGGACTGCGTGCCGGTCAAGGCCACGGACCCGCTCTATATCCTGTACACTTCGGGGACCACGGGCCTGCCCAAGGGCGTGGTGCGCGACAACGGCGGCCATGCCGTCGCGCTCCGCTGGAGCATGGAGCATATCTACGGGGTGAAGCCCGGCGATGTGTACTGGGCGGCATCGGACGTAGGCTGGGTCGTGGGCCACTCGTACATTGTCTATGGCCCGCTCCTTGCGGGCTGTACGACCGTCCTCTATGAAGGGAAATCAGTTGGCACGCCGGACCCGGGCGCATTCTGGCGCGTGATAGCGGAGCATAACGTCAAGGTCATGTTCACCGCACCCACGGCGTTCCGCGCCATCAAAAAAGAAGATCCGGGCGGTGAGTATTGCAGGAAGTACGACCTTTCGAAGTTCACGTGCCTGTTCCTCGCCGGAGAGCGGCTCGATCCTGATACGTACCATTGGGCCACGAAACTGCTGAACAGGCCTGTAATCGACCACTGGTGGCAGACCGAGACCGGCTGGCCCATTACCGCGAACCCCCTGGGCATCGAGTTATTCCCGATCAAGCCGGGGTCGTCGACCAAACCGGTGCCGGGGTTCGACGTGCATATTCTCGACCACCACGGCAGGGAGCAGAAACCGAACAAGGAAGGCGTGGTGGTCATCAAGATGCCGCTTCCTCCGGGAACGCTCCAGACGCTCTGGAACGCCGACGATCGGTTTGTCAAGTCCTACGCGAACGTGTATCCCGGCTACTATTTCACGAGCGACGGCGGGCACAAGGACAGCGAAGGATATGTCTTTATCATGGGCCGCATCGATGATGTGATCAATGTGGCGGGACATCGCATGTCCACGGGCGAGATGGAGGAAGTCGTCGCCACGCACCAGGCGGTTGCCGAGTGCGCGGTCATCGGCGCATCGGACGCGCTCAAGGGCCAGCTCCCGGTCGGGTTTGTCGTCTTGAAGTCGGGCGTGCATGCACCGAAGGAGATCATCATGGAAGAGCTTGTCCGGCTTGTGCGGAACGAGATCGGTCCGATAGCCTGTTTCAAGAAAGTCGCCGTCGTGGGCCGGCTGCCCAAGACCCGCTCGGGCAAAATCCTTCGCGGCACGATGAGAAAGATCGCCGACGGAGAGGAGTACAAGATGCCCTCGACGATTGACGATCCCGCGATCCTCGGCGAGATCGAGACCGCGCTCAAAGAGATCGGGTACGCCGAGAAGGAACATATAAAATCGACTTCCCAATTTCACTCATAACGTGTATAATTACCGACGATTGCACTCGGCCGCAAGGGGTATGGACGCTGCGGGTGTGTAACGGTCTCATAATAATAACGACAGGGTGATCCTTTTACAAATGTCATTCCCGCACTGATTCTGAGCGGGAATCCAGTCTATATAAGCATTTTTTGGATCCCCGATAAATTCATTCAGGGATGACGAACTGGTGGTACGTCAATGCTATTTTGATACGATTAATTAGAATGGGCAGGGCACGGAGGGCATGATTCTTGAGCTGGTGGAGTGATGTTGACGGCAGCGCTCATAGTGGGACAGGACTACAATTTCTTGCGGGAAAGCCGGGTTGGGGGATAGAGATAACGTCTTCGGCAATTCGGCTGGCGGCGGTGTCGCGCCGTGGCGCGAACATTTCCGTGCTCTTCTCGAAAACAACGGATCTGCCCGCCGGCATGGTGAGCGAAGCCTACTCATCACCGAACATACCCGATATCAACCGGTTCAGCGCCGCGCTCAGCGAGTGCCTCACGGGAGCTTCCGTCCCCGGCGTCCGCCGGGCGGGCTTGAGTTTGCCTGATGGCGTGTTCCGCGTCCAGATGCTCGAATTCGACGAACTTCCCAAGAAGCCGGCGGAGCAGGAGCGGTTGATCCGCTGGCGGTTCGAGAAGACGGCCTTCGATGTCGCTGATACGGTCCTCCGGTACCAGCTCCTCCGACGGCAGGACAAGGGCATAACGGTGCTGGTCTGCGTTGCAAAGCAGGCGGTGATCGCGCAGTATGAGGCCGTACTCATCGGGTTGGGGCTCGAGCCCTGGTCCGTGGGGCCCTCTTCTTTTCACGCCCTGAATTTTTACTTCCCCTTCATCACGCGAAGGTCCGCAGTGTCCGCCCTGGCCCATATCACCGAAGACTCCTTTTCGACCATCATTATGGAAGAGGGCGTGGCAAGGTTCTACCGATATAAGGAAATCAAGCGGGGGAACACCGACGAGATCAAGTCCAGGATCATGCGCGAGATCGATGATTCGCTCCATTTCTACACGCACCTGGACCGCGCGCAGCCGTCCGAAGTGAAAGACCTGTATCTCACCGGAGAGTCCGCTCTGCCTGTTGACCTGGCGGAGGCGCTCAAGTCCGTGACCTCGCTCAACGTTGAGGTCCTGGACCCGTCTGTTGTTATTCCCGCTGCGAACGGCGCCGGTCCGGAAATGGCCGCTGCCCTGGGCGCAGGGGGGGCTCTATGATCACGATCAACTTTGCGAGCAGGCAGTACCGCCTCTTCGCGCGGATCCGCACCGGACTGATCGCCGGGAGCGTTGTCCTCTGCATCGCTCTAGCCGGCTTGATTTGGACCGCCGTGGCCCTGCGCGCGAACATTTCCTCCATGGACCGGAAGATGAAAGACGCCGGTGCCGCGGACGAGCAGGTGCGGTCCTTGTTCAGCGAACGTGAGCAGCTTATCAAGGACCTGTCCGCCATGTCCGGTCTCATGGAATCGAGGAAACTCTCGTGGACGCATCTTCTCACGAGCATCGAAGCCGTGGTGCCTACGGGCGTGGCGCTGACGCACGTGGAATTCCATGTGAAGGAACGTACCGTCACGCTTGACGGCATGGCGCAGTCTCCGGAGTCGCTCCGTACCCTGGTCGTGGGCCTGGAAAAGTCCGCATTTTTCAAGGACCCGTTCCTTAAACATCAGTCTCTGGAAAAGGGGAGCATTTCTTTCAATGTTATTGCAGTCTATCATGAAGATAAAAGTGCCGGAGTGGATAAAGGCAGACGATAAGAGTCTGCGAAAGGCCGCGTTGGTGTTTGCGGCGCTCGTCCTCGCGGACCTGCTCGTCTCCTTCGTCCTTGTCTCTCCCTCGGCCGCACGGCTCAGAGCGGGGGAGATGAAATACGCCGAACTCAGGAAGCAGCATGCCGAGGCGGTCCTGTTCAAGAAGCAAAAGTCCCTGTTCGCGGGGATCATGGCCGGGGTCCCTGCGCAGAAGGACATGCCGCTCCTGGTCAAAGAGTTTGTGCAGAAGGCGCGGCGGTTGGACCTCAAGGTGGCCTCGGTCAACTACGACATTCCCAAGCGTGGGAGCGGTGAGCTGGCCATGCTCTCGTTCTCGTTCCCGGTCGAAGGCCGGTATCCCGATATCAAGCGCTTCATTTACGACGTGGAGACTTCCGACCGGATCGTGGGCATCGAGGACCTGAAGCTGGATTCCGACCAGGGCAGGGTGAAGTTGAACATGAAGCTGATGACGTACGTGAAGGACCACTAAGGCTTATGACGTTTCAGAAAGAGCAACAGAAAATAACTCTTATCGCGCTGGTTGCGGTGTTCGTGGTCCTCATCGTCTATCGGTCCCTGGGTGACGACAAGCCGAAGACCGCGCCGCTCACGTATACGCGCGGCGCCGTAGCTGACTCGCCGGTACGGCAGGGGCTTTCGTCCCGGGGAGCGGGCGCGGACCCCTTGAGCGTTCTGCTGGAGCGGAGAGGGGAAAAATTTCCGGGCGTGGCGCGCGACATTTTCCGGATGGAGAACCCAACACCCAAACCGAAGCCCGCGGCGTCTTCCCCGTCCACGCCTCCTCCCCCTCCGGTGCACGTGATGACACCGGAGGAGATCGCCGCGCAGACGGCCAAGGCTGAGGCTGAAGCGGTACGGGCCGACCTGATGAAGTTCCAGTTTCTGGGGTATCTGACCGACAAGGTGAGCACCCTGTTCCTGTCCAAGGATGGCGAGCTCTTTATTGTAAAGAGCGGGGACAAGATCCTTAAGAGCTACAAGGTAAAAGAAGCGAAGAAGAATTACGTGATCCTGTACGATACTATTACCCGCGTTGAGGTGCGGCTGGAGCTTCCCGGCGGCGAGCTGACGCCGCCGCAAGAGCAACCGCAGGTGCAGACGCCGAGGCGGAATCCCAGGCCGACTGATCAACCGGGACAGAGAAGACCGCCGAGGTTTAATAAGGACAATGAATAGACAACGGTAACTGTTCAGGTTGAAGGTTGTCAGACTGAAGGTAGAAGGGGTAAGGCCGAAGGCCATTATCTTTTGCTTCAGTCTTCGGCCTTCAGTCTATCCACCTGAATAGTTTCAACTTGACGCGAGGGGGAGATGATGATGAAAAGGATTGCGCTTTTGCTCATGACCGGTTTTCTGATTGCGGCGCTCGCGGGCTGCGCAGGTTCCCAGGCGTTCCAGCGCGGCGAGCGCTATTCTCAGCGCGGCGAATGGGACCTTGCCGTGAAGGAGTACCGGGAGGCCAACCGTCGGGAGCCTCATGACATCGAATATCGCGCCGCCCTGCTCAGGGCCGAGGAAACGGCCGCAAACCAGCACTACCAGAAGGCGCGCAGTTTCATCAAGGAGCGCAAGCTCGACCAGGCCATTGTCGAGCTCCAGCAGGCCCTGTACCTGAACCCCAGCAACGCGGCCATCCAGAGCGCGCTCAAGTCGGTGCTCAACCTGAAACAGGGCGAAGAGCACTACCGCGCGGCGCTCACGTTTGTGGAACTCGGGAAGCTCGGAGAGGCGATCAACGAGTTGAACCAGGCGGTGGAGCTGGACCCCGAAAACCTCAAATATCACGACTCGCTCGAGAAACTCCAAAAAAAGAAGACGGAGATCGATCCGGAGGACGCTCTCACCCTGGTGTCGGACAAGCCCATCACCCTGAACTTCAAGAACACCAATATTAAAGACGTCTTCGAGTTTCTCTCCAAGCTTTCGGGCATCAACATCCTGTTCGACGAAGAGATAAAGGCGCAGCCCGTGACGGTGTTCGTCAAGGACGTTTCGTTCCAGTATGCGATTAACCTGCTCCTCTCGACGAACAAGCTTTTCATGAAGAAGGTCAGCGCGGATACCATCATCATCATTCCCAAGAGCAAGGGAAAGATCGACCAATACCAGGACCTCATGGTCAAGACCTTCTATATCAATAACGCGAAATCGAAGGAGATCGTCAACCTGCTGCGGTCCATGCTCGATGTCAAGAAGGTATACGTGAACGAAATCCAGAACTCGATCACCGTGCGTGATACACCCGAGAAAATGAAACTCGTGGAAAAAATGATATCGGCGAACGACCTCAAGGAAGCGGAGGTGATCCTTGATGTCGAGATCCTTGAAATCGCACGCACCAACGCGCTGAGTTACGGATGGAACTTCCAACCTGGTTTGACCACCACCGCTTCGGTCCAAAACCCGAATCCTTCGACAACGACCACTTCTTCCGGGATCGCCCTGAGCCAACTCAGTCATCTGTCAAAAGACAACATCTTCGTGACGCTTCCGAGCCTTGTCGTGAACCTGCTCAAGCAGGATTCCGATGCTCAGACCCTGGCGAACCCGCGTGTGCGCGTGCTCAACAACAAACAGGCGAAGTTCCACATCGGAAACAAAATACCGGTGCAGACCTCAACCGTCCAATCCACCTCCGTTGTCGCCGTTACGTCCACCTTCGAGTATAAAGATATCGGCATCAAGGTCTCCATCGAGCCGAATGTCCACCTGAACAACACGGTAACCCTCAAGTTGGGTCTCGAAATCAGCACCCTTGGTGATGCGCTGGATTTCGGCAACGGGCAGAAGCAGTACCGGTTCGGGACCCGGAACACGGAAACGCTCATCAATCTGCGCGATGGAGAAACGGTGATCATCGGAGGCCTGATCCAGGACGAGGAGCGTAAGTCAATGAACAAGATCCCGATCCTTGGAGATATTCCGCTCCTGGGCAAGCTCTTTTCGAATACCGACAACTCGGTGATTAAGACGGACATTCTCATGTCCATCACGCCGAACATCGTTCGCAACATGGAACTGCCGGACAAGGATTCCCAGGTGTTTTGGTCGGGGACGGAAGAGCATTACGATACGAAACCGCTCTTTGTCGCTGACGGCAAGAGCTCAAAACCGTCGGCCAAGGCATATGATAAGGCCGCGGTGCTTGAGTCCCTGGCAAAGGGGGAGACGGCGGCGGGAGTGGCCGGGAAACCTTTATCAGCCCCAACGACAACAGGACAGATTTCCTCGATTACGTCCGGCGCTGTTCTCGAAATAAAGTCGCCGGAGGCATCCGTTATCGTCGGCCAGGAAGCGCGGTTCGAGATTGTTGCGGGGGGCGTCAAGGACCTTTACGGCGCCATCATTACGCTCAGCTATGACCCCAATGTGGTGGAATTCAAAACAGCGGGTGAAGGGACCCTCCTGAAAGCGGACAACCAGCAAACCTCGTTCCTGTTCTCGAACAATATAAAGGGAGGAACGGTTGACATCTACATGACCCGCATCGGTGATGTGGGAGGCGTAAACGGTTCCGGGAGCCTCTCGACCCTCGTATTCCAGGGCAAATCCGGCGGAACGAGCGATGTGATCATGAAGAGCGTGAAGCTCACGAATTTCAACCGTGAGCAGATCAAAGCGGACCTCAAGGGCGCAAAGGTGGTTGTAAAATAGTTGTTAAATATATTCTACAAAAAAGCAAGATTATTTCGCGCAAAGACGCAAAGCTCGCAAAGAGAGGCCAATTAATTCGTTTTTTAAATCCAAGACTGAAAGGTTTTCTTGGCGTCCTTTGCGGCTTTGCGAGAGACGACTTTAGTTTTAATTTTTTGGTTCCGGCTTGACCGGGATAGGATCTATATTGAGATTTGGAATTTGATCATGCAGAAGGGCCTCACTCTTATCGAGCTGCTCGTCGTCATCGCGATCGTGGCTATTCTGGCCGCGGCGGCCATGCCGCTTTCGCGCATGACCGTGAAGCGGACCAGGGAACTCGACCTGCGGAGCAGCTTGAGGACCCTGCGCAGCGCGATCGATGTATTCAGGAAAGACTGTCTCGAGAAGAAACTGTCGAGCGATTACTGCAAGCAGGACCAGGACAACTACCCCGAGTCGCTTGAGCAGTTGACCGAGCCGTTGAAGCTGTCCGGCGCGGTGGACAAGACCAGGAGATATCTCCGCCGGATCCCCCGCGACCCCATGACCCCGGTCGATTCGCCCGACAAGTCCAACAACTGGGGATTGCGCGCGTACAACGACCCGCCGGACTCCACGCAGTGGGGCGGGGAAAATGTATATGACGTTTATTCGAAGAGCGACGCGGTTGCGCTTGATGGATCGAAGTACAGCACGTGGTAAAAGGCGGAAGCAGCTGATGACGGATTGCGGAAGACAGACTGATATAAACAGGGGAAACCGCTTGCAGCATGGGTTCACCCTGCTTGAACTTATGATCGTGATGGCGATCATGGGGATCCTCATCGCCATCGCCGCGCCGAACATGCAGCATTCCATCATCAGGGCGCGGGAGGCCGTGCTCAAGGAGGACCTGTTCAAGATGCGCGAGGCCATAGATCAGTACTACGCGGACAACGGCAAGTACCCCGCGGTGCTCAAGGACCTGATCAACACGCAGGAGCGCAGCAAAAGCTATCTGCGCGACATTCCCAAGGACCCCTTCACCGGCGTCGACGATTGGATCACCGTGGCGCCCGAGGGCGGCGAGGAAGGCGGCGGCGTGTTCGATGTCCACAGCGCAAGCCCGCTCCTTGCGCTGGACGGTACGCCCTATAACACCTGGTAGCGGCAATACTCTACTCCATTACCATGCATTGATAACGAATAACGATTCCTCAATAAAAAACCTTTTTCGCGCAAAGCCGCAAAGGAAAGCAAGGCAGTGCCTTGGTTTTAAACCAAGATCGATCTAAGATTTGAGATGTTGACTTTCTTTGCGAACTTGGCGGCTTTGCGCGAGACAAGACGTTCTCGGCAGCTTTTCAACTTTTCTTTCAAATGATGCAAATCAGCAGCAGTTTCATGAGGTACAAAAAGAATTGCATGAATCTTAAAAGCTCAGAGTTCATTTATATACCATTCCGCACTTCCAACGGATTCACCTACATTGCCCTTCTCGCGGTCATTGTGATCGTCGGCATCACCATGGGATCGGCCGCGAAGTCCTGGCAGAATATTTCGCTCCGCGATAAAGAAGAAGAGCTTCTTTTCCGCGGGGACCAATATAGCCAGGCCATCGAGCGCTTCACTTCCGCCATCCCTGGAAACCGGCTGTATCCGCAGAGCATTGACGAGCTGCTTCTGGACAACAGAACACCCCAGGGCAAGCGCCATCTGCGTCAAAAGTACCTGGACCCGATCACGGGAAAGGATTTTATTGAAATCCGGGACCCGCTTACCAATCGAATCATCGGGGTGCACAGCCCGAGCGATAAGGAACCGCTGAAGCAAGGTAATTTCCCCGGGTCTTACCAGGAGTTTGAGGGCAAGCGGTCCTACAGTGAGTGGAAATTCCAATTCATGCCCAAGCAGGGACAACTGCAGTCAAGCCCTTCTCCAACGGCGCAGCAGCAGATACTGCGTCCAAGGCTTAGACAACAGAAAGGTCAGTAGTGAACACTCCTTGCGGACGCCGGCCAACGACTGTAAGACATGTATTTGGGCGGTATTCGAAGAAAGGAAAAACGCGGTGTAACGACCCGTTTTTACAGGCTATAATTACCTTGACAAATAATAACAGCTGGATTAAATTGTCCAAAACGCTTTGCAACTCATTCAATTAATGCTGGAAGGAGAAGTTTAAATCATGAGAAAAAGTTATGGATTGTCGGCACTTGTTCTTATTGCGGCCATTAGTCTCGCTGCCTGCGGCGGAGGGGGCGGCGGCGGCGGAGCAGTCGCACCACCGGGGGGTGGGGGAACCGGTGTGACGCTCGGAACCTTGATTGCCTCACCGGCTGTGCCGCCCGTCCTGTCGTTCCCGCAGAACATTGCTTCTAAGGATACCGGTACGATCAATACATTTGGTGAATTTTTCCCCGGCCAGGCAAACGTCTGGTCCCTGGATGCGGATTTTGCTCTTCTGGATGGTTATGATAACCAGTTCGAGTATGCCCTGTCCATGAACGTCATCTCCGGGCCGACCGCATCAACGCTTTTCCCGGCGGACCAGGTATACAGCGAACTGACCTTCTATACGCCGGTCATGGTGGCGGCGGATGGCGTCAAGACGGCAGTAGTATCCGACGGAAAAACAATAGAGTTGACGCCGTCGGGCATGTCAACGGCTGTTGCGCCTCTGGAAGGGACTTATTCGGTATATCTCAATGCCACGTCTGACTCGCACATACAGCAGACCCTGAACCTGACCTCCCTGCCGACCCAAACGCAAATCATCCTTAGTTGGAAAGATAACGTATCGATCGAGCCGGGACCTGTTTTCGGCTACAACCCCAGCTACCGCGTCGTTGCCCGTGACGTTAACGGGACCCTACTCAGGGAGTTGTATAATTATACAGGCACTAATCCCCCTTCCGGGCACTCCGTTGATATCGGCATCTCGTATGCGCTCGGGGGCAAGAACATCGTTCTCTCATTTGAATTTAAGAGCATGACCGAACCCTGGAACCGCGCATTCGCTGTCGTGGATTCTGTATCTGTCAAGGACATGAGCGGCGCCGAGTACGTGACGAACGGCAATTTTGAAACCGGCGATCTGACCGGGTGGACCGCCAACACGCCGTCGGAAGTGCAGAATATCACATCGGGTATGCGGCCCTTGGAGGGCCTCAATGTTACGAGGTCGTTCTACACCCTGCCGAACAATCTATGGGCCAGGTGGGTGGATGTGTTCGAAAACACTACCGCCGGTCCCATCACCAGGACCGTTACGTATGATACCAGCCTGGGTTCCTCCGGGGCGGGGATCATCTACTACACACCGGGGACCAACAGCAAAGCCCTCACTTCCTGGGACGGCGCCGCGGAGGACCGCGATATAGGCATGGTCTTCGGCAGCGGGGCGACCAAAGTGGACATGGGACCGTCGGCGAGCGCATTAAATTCGTTTGACGGCAATCAATATATTCTTGTCACCTACGATATTACCGTGCCGGCGAACGGCAGGGTCGCCATCGTCAACTTCATTATTATGGACGGCACGGATACGGGCCAACTTGGCGTTTATACGGCGAAGGCCACGGAGATCGATACCGAGGCTGCCAAGATCATGAGCAACTTCTGGACCGACGTGCAGTACCGCGCCGGCATGACGCAGCAGCAGATCGACGCGATTATTAACATGCATTAAAAAACTTTTTTGTGCAGGCTCAAGCCATAGTGTTCCGGATCTAACAGCAAAACCCCCGGCAGTTCATGCCGGGGGTTTTTTAATACTAAACCTTTCAGGTGGATGGACTGAAGGCCGAAGACTGAAGGGAAAAATAACATACTTCAACCTTTAGCTTTACCTTACCACCTTCAACCTTCAGACTTCAGTCTTATAACCTTCAACCTGTTTTTTCAGTTACGGGTAACGATGCGTTGCGGCGCTATGTGCCACGCCGTGACACACCAGGGTACAGCTTCCGGAGCGGATAGAGACATTGTCGGTAAAGATCGGATAGACGTTGCCTGGTCCCGGAAGGGCGCTGACGTACCGTGTATCGAAATTTATAAGATGGGTGTGAGAGCCCGACGTCCCGTCGTCACGGATCCCGTGGGGATCATGACAGATGGAGCACGGGGCATTTACCGGACTACCCACGTGACCGCTGTGCCCACCCTTGCCGGTGACGCTGTTTTTTCTGAAACTGGTATCTAACAGGATGCTGGTCCTGTTATGACACCGGTAACAGAGCGCATATTCGGAAGGACTTTCAGGCGTGTTATCCATGGTTTCGTACTGCTCTCTGAGCAACGGGCGGTAATTGGAACCATGGGGCCCCCGGGGACCTGTGCCCCCGATCGACCAACTCTCGTCACTGTCATGACAATCCGTGCAGTAGATGATGCTTGTCGAGGACAACGTCGGCGCGGAGGCGGAAGGGATACTCGGTACATCGGCGTTTTTCCCCACTCCCACGACGGGATGATACGACGGATTGGTCGTCTGGAACGCCAAACGCGTGTTCACATCTTTGGCGACCCGCGGGATGGGCGGAAAAATGGACTGCACACTCGAGCTCGCGTGACACTTGAAGCAGATCTCGTATTCATTACTCGCAAAATTGGGGGGTCTGATCCCCGCCCCGTTCATGTCCACGCCGCTGACCTTTTCCAGACTGCCGGGGACCGCCGGCGCCGTCGTGATAAACTGTGCGTTTGCGGCATGGGGATTATGGCAGTCGACGCATTCCACATGACCGGTCACCATAACGGGCGATTCTCCCGCTTCATGATGGTTCGACGTCACCCCGATCGTGGTGGCCTCCACTTGATGCCTCGAGATCTTCTGAAACTGGGCTTGAATATTTTTTGTCGATACATGACCGTTATGACAGGGATAACAGTTGCTCTCCTCGTCCTGGTAATTGAGCAGCCTTTTGGGTCCGCCGGCGCTGTGGGGCGCATGACAGTTTTCGCAGCCGTTCTGATTCACCGTCATCCATCCGAAATCCGTGTTGAAACCGGTCCGGGGCCAGGGGTTGGGCTGGATGAGGTTCCAGGTGCGCCGCGACGTATTATGCGGCGTCCGGTCCCAACCGTTCATTTGGTGGCACATCGCGCACAACCCTGATTGTTGATTGTCCACAGCGAGGAATTTTTTATTGCTATTGTCGTGCGGATCATGACAGGTGGAGCACTCGATAACGCCGTTCCCGTAGAAAAGGAGCCCCATCGGCGGGACCGGTGAAAGCTCCGCGTTGGGCAACGAATTGTAATAGGAAAAAGAAATCGGATGGTGGTTTTCGAGCGAGGTGCCGAAATACGACGGACTTGAGGGAGGCATCCCGCTGGTAATCGACATTGCGATCTTTTCCTTCGGTTGCAGGACCTCTCCGAGCGCAATAGTTCCGTCATGACAGCTGAGACAGAGCCGCGTCGACCCCGTGGGCCCTGTTGACGACGCCGGGCTGACCATGGTGCTGCTGGAGTAAGGGGTATAGAGGGCGTAATTGACTCCCTCCACGTTCTTGTTCCAGAGGGGTGTCAGCGGGTTTGAATTATGCGGCGTATGACAGAATACGCATACTCTGTCCTCGCTCAGCGCTTTGATCTGGCCGGGGCCGCTGCTCGAGAGGTTATGCTTTGTATACACGATGCTCATCTTCGCGCCGGCTGAAGGACCTGAGAGAAGACCGGCGATACACAACAGCATTGCTATGAAGCGGGCAAGCTTGTTCATTGGTAGTTCCCCATGAGTTGAAGGATTTGCACCCTCCGATTGTACGTATCGCAGACGTACAATTTATTCCGGTTGTCCAGGAACATCCCCGAGGGCATCGAGAATTCCCCCAGGTCCGTCCCGCGCCTGCCGATTGTGAAGAGGAAGCCGCCGGTCAGGTTGAAGAGTTGGATGTTGTCGAACAGGGTGTCAACGACGTAGATGACGCCCGCCTTGTCCACGGCGACCCCTTTCGGCATGGCGAAATCACCGGAACCGTTGCCATGGTGGCCGAAGGACGACAGAAACGTTCCGGATTCATCGAAAACCTGGACCCTGAAGTTCATTGCGTCGGTCACATAGAGATGCCCATCCGGAGCGGTGACAATATGAGTGGGGAAATTAAACTGTCCCTGCTGCTCACCCGGTTCGCCGAACGCGTAGACGAGCGCTCCCGTGGGGTCGAATGCGTATACCTTGTTTGCGAGCGTATCGACCGCATACATAAGTTTTTTCGCGGGGGAATACGTAAGCCCCGTCGGTCTCCGAAGAGGGGTGGCGCCCGCTTTTGTTATCGAAAACAGGTATTCACCCCCCCGGTCAAACACGTCTATCATGCCCGCGGACGAATCCGACACATAAAGCCTTGAGTCATCATCGAACGCAACGCTGACGGGGGTCCGCAGGTCCTCCTGGCCGGCGCTGCGGATCTGTCGATATCGCTGCTCCGACGGAATATACAGGTGCACGCACGAACAGCCTATATCGGCTATGGCGAGCCTGTCGTCACGCCCTATCGCCGCCGCAACGGGGCGTACGACCATGTTATTTTGGTCTGTTTTGCCGAACACGATGTATTTCAAGACGTTCGGTATCGTTTTTCCCGTTTCCTTGAATCCCGTTATCGATCCGAGATGGGTGGCCCGAGTTATGTTCGCCTCGTCAGTCCACCGGCTCGGCACGGCCTGGGATTCGACGGAAGGCGACCATGTTGAAGCGCACCCTGCGCCGAGAACAGCAACTGCGCAAAGGCCTGTGAATAGGACTATGAGATGTTTCATCATGTTTGGTAAGTTCCTTTGAGAAACTTCAATCGTCCGCAGATTTCGCAGAGGGACGCAGATTTTTAATACTTCTAACCCTAACCCGGACAAGCTGAAACAACATTCACCACGAAGTCACAAAGGCACGAAGAAAGGCATGAGGGCCTCCCCGCAAGGATTAAAGACTTCTTTGTGTCTTGGTGCCTTTGTGGTAAAAATGTTCTCTCCCTTTTGAGTAGCATTTAACTCGCAACGAGCTCCCAACTCCGAACTCCTGACTACCGACTACTAACTCCCGGTCCCATTATTTCTATCTTCGCGTCTTTTTTCAATTCCCGATCCCACTCCTGCAAGCGCTTCTTGAGCGCGGCTGTTTTGAGCTTTCCTTCGAGAGGGTCTTTGACCTCTTCATAAGGCAATTGTCTCTCGGGCGCGTACTCAGTCAGCCGGATGATGTGGAGGCTGTCACTGGTCGTTATAACGCCGGAAAGATCCCCCTGTTTGAGCTTCCGGGCGGCTTCATAGAGCGCGGGATCTTTTTCCTTATTAATGTCGAGATTTCGGACAATGAAGGTGCCGTCGGCGACCAGGTTCATCGGGTCTTTGTCCTTATCGGCGTTAATTTTTGCAATGATCTCGTTTGCTTTCTTGATCGACGCGGGATCGTCCTGCTTCAAAAATAAAACCACATCGGCCACGGTGATCTTTTCCCGGGTGATATATTGGTCCTTCCGCTGCTCATATTCCTTCCGCACGTCATCGGCGGTAACGCTCGCCTTTTCCCGCACTTCCTTGCCGATGATGAGATCATACAGGAGGATTCGTTCAACCTGAGAGCGTAATTCCGCCTCGGTAATGAGCTCTTTCGCCAGAAAGTCCTGAAACTTTTGTTCTCCGCCAACATTTTCCCTCAGATTGGAGATCGCCTTGTCGATGCTTGATTGTTCCACGCGCAATCCCTGGCGCACCGCCTCCTGAAAAGACAGCTCTTGAAAGATCAACTTGTCCAGTGCCCTCTTTCTGGTCTCATCCAGCGGCTCAGAAACCGAGGTCTCGGCGTTTTTTGCGCCCATGCGGTTCATCATTTGGATGAGGGAGTGATTAGTGATGTCCGCGGCGTTGACCTTCGCGACGATTATTCTCTTGTCCTCGGGCGTCGCCGAAAGGGGGAGCCGGTGAGAGACGGGTACGGCAGCCGGCGGCAGCTTCGCGCATCCGGTGATGATGAGCGTTGCGATAAAAATAATGACCAAGATGCAGGTGCTTCGAAAGACCGACTTCATTTTATTCTCCTTCACAGATAAAGCGATAGGTGGATAGACTGAAGGCCGAAGACTGAAGGTAAAGATAACAACCTAACTCCTTTTGTCTTCAGCTTGACTTCAGCCTACAACACTACCGGCTACCGACTCCTGATTCCATTATTTCAATTTTCGCGTCTTTCCTCAATGCCTGCTCCCACTCCTGGCGATACTTATTCAGCAAACCGGCTTTGAGATTTCCCTCGATCGTACCTTTGATTTCCTCGTAGGACAGCTGTCTCTCGGGAGTGTACGCAGTCAGCCGGAGGACGTGGAGGCTGTTCCCGGCTTTTATCACGCCGGAAAGTCCCCCCTCCTTGAGCTTCCGGGCGGCGTTATAAAGCTCGGGCTCTTTTTCTTTATCCAGGTCGAGGCTTCGAACACTAAAGGCGCTGTCAACAGCCGGGTTCTGAGGGTCTTTATCCTTATCGGCGTCTATTTTTGCGAGGATTTCGTTTGCCTTCTTCATCGCGGCTTGGTCGTCGGTTGTTTGATTGAAAACAACATCGACCACCGTGGTTTTCTCCGGAGCGATAAACGCCCCTTTTCGGAGCTCATATTCTTTTCGCACGTCCTCATCGGGTACGCTGATCTTCGCCAGCACTTCGCGGGCAAAGATGAGTTGAATGAGGAGTCCTCGTTCGATCCGCGCGCGAAATTCCTCCGAGGTGAGGTGCTGTTTCTCCAGATAATCTCGATACCCTTCCTCATGGCCCAGATTCTTAATGTTTTTATCCATCAACTTGTCGAGCAAGGTCTCTTCAACTCTCAGGTCCTGCCGCACGGCTTCCTGGAGCGCCAGTTCCTGAAGGACCAACTGGTCCAGTGCCCGCTTTCTGGTTGCTTCCTGCGACTCCGAAGTCGACATCTGTTGATTGATCGCACTCATCCGGTTCATCGAGTCGATGAGGGAAAATTTGGTGATTTCCGTACCATTGACCTTTGCGACAATGATTTTTTTGTCCTCGGGCGCCGCCGCCAGGGGGGCTATCGGCGGGCGCTTCGCGCATCCGGTGACGATGAGCGCCGCGGTAAAAACCAGGACCAAGATGCAGGTGCTTCGAAAGACCGACTTCATGATGTTCCTCCCAAAGTATTACAGGTAGTTTAGGCTGAAGACTGAAGGTGGCAATGATACAGACTGAAGTCTGTTATGCTGACGGCTGAAGTTTGTAATGATGGAACGCAATTGTAATATTCACCCTTCGGTCTATCCTTTGCCCTTCAGTCTTCAGCCTTCAGTCTATCCACCTGAGTAGTTTCGAATTAAAACAGTTTTCTGGTCACCGTCACATAGTAATATTGCGTGAAAAGCGTCACGTTGCCCGTGGGAAACCTCGACTCCGAACGGCTCAGTTGTGTGCCGCCATTGACGGAGAGCAGGCCGACATGCCAGGTCACATAACTATTGAGCGAAAAAACATCGGCGTCAATGACCGATTCGGTCCGGTAATAAGAACCCGCGACGAAAAGGTTCGTATTATTTCGGGGGAATCTCATGTCCATCCTCAGGTCGGTCCCTAATTTCTTTTCCCGCACCTCGGTGCTCCCCACCACCGATGGCGTGGCGAAATAGTCCGTTTTCCCGTAGGAAATGCGTACCATGATCTTCGTGTCCTCCGAAAGAGGCGTTCGATAATCTGCCGTTGTTTTCCATGAGCTATAGGGATTCAGCCGGGACCTGAAGCTCTGGTGTTCTATGAGTCCGGAATAGTCCCCGGCTTGACAGGTAAGACCGGTGGTCTCGCTCGTAGTCCGGTCCGGTCCTCCGGCGATCGACCCGGACACCAGTTTCTGGTCTGTGGTGGAGTAATTGTAGTACGGGCTCACCAGGTTGTCCAGGAGGTCCATCTTGACAGAGTATCCTTTGGTGGTCATGTCGAGTTTCGACTGGTCCGAGAGGGAATAGGAAACATGGAATTCATACAAATAGGCCGGATCAGGTTGAAACGGCACAGGAGAAACGCTTAGGATCGTGATCTGGAGGTTGGCGCCCAGGGGACTGATCAGGTAGTTGCCCGGAGGCAGCGTGATCAAACTCCCTGTTCCCGGGTCCTTCACCTGGACCTCGATGGTGCTCTCAATAACACGCTGCAGGGTCAAAGAAAACGTGCCGAGCAGCGCCGCGCTATGCGACTCATTGAGGATCGCAAGCTTTCCCAATCGTTCGGACTCCATGTTCCCGTACTGGATGCCGGCGGTGAACCTTCCGGAGGGGATGGCTTTCAAGTAGGTGGCGCCGAGCGAATTGGACCGTGCTGTGATCTCACCCGTGGTGGATGCGATGGAGAAGGTGTTGTACGCATAGTTCGTAACCAGGCTCTGATAGAGACGATGGGAGAGGTTGAAGGAGGTATTGGTGGACCGGTTGAACTCCTCTTTTGCGGGCGCTCCCGTATAAGGGTCGTCCCCGGTCCGGTATATCTCTTTCAGGTTCCCGTACGAAGCGCTGGTAGTGAAATTCAACGGCAGGGGCGCGGAGAATTGTTCCGTCCAGTTAAGTGAGCGGGTCTGAAAGTTCGGATTCAGAGGTTTTTTCTGGTCTTGAAGCGAGCTGTTGATGTTGCTGGCGAGTACGGCGTCCGCAAGGCGGATGGTATTCCCGAAAGCGGATTCGTCACGTGACGTGTTTACCGCAAGCGCTGATGAAGACTCGTTGTGCGAGTAAGCCGCGGAATTCGACATGACGGGCAGGACGTACGCGCCATTCGCCTTGTAGGCCCTCGACGACGTTCTGTTTGTGGATGAATCAACTTCACTCTCGACGTAGCTCGTGTTCATGAAATAAGGACTTCGCTTATAACTCAAGATGGCCCCCCGCTCATCGACGGTCCCCGTCTGCCCTTGAAAGAAGGTCCCGGGGGCGGAAGCTTTCTGATGGAGCGTGAAGAGTTCGAGATTATAAGGGTGCTCGGGGAGGAATATCATTCTCAGTTCGTAGTTCGTCGCGTTTGCCGCGGACCCGAAATGATTGCCCTCCTCGCTGAGCCCTTCCGACAGCGAGGTCATAAACACGAGAAATCTCGGATGGTACACATAGCCGGCTGCGGCGAGGTTCAATTTTTCGGTCATAAACGTGCCTGTTGTGCTGGTTTTTTTGTCCCCCACCGTATACTCGTTTTTTTGCGATGTCATGCTGAGTTCCAGATTACCTTCCGATGCGGTGAGTTGGGGGGCGAACGTCAAATCCGCCCCCATCGACGCCGAAGGCGGGTAGAGGAAAAAAAATACCAGTGCTGCGCAGGCAATGCCTGTAAGATAGACCCCTCGCATAACCGGAAAAACCAGGACTCCTTTTGTCGTTATCGATGACAGCACAATTGCCTGATGCAAAACAGTGTGTGCGCATGGTGCCTTGGATGGTTATATTCAGGTGCTTAGGCTGAAGGCTAATGGCTGAAGCACATCAATCATCG